>NZ_JAJSLU010000015.1:102678-143290 GCF_023063025.1 Pseudomonas sp. YL2
CCGCCCATGGGGGGGAAAAATCTGGGGGGGTGAGCCGGCGCCCGTTGGCGGGGTGCCACACACCAAAGCGGTTCCCTGCCCCCCCCCAACCGCGACCAGCCTCACTCCTACAGGAATTGCGCACAATTCTGATGGGGTAGCCGCTGCATGTATCAATACGACGATTACGACCGCGCACTGGTGTTCGAGCGCGTTGCGCAGTTTCGCGATAAGGTCGAGCGCTTCATGGCTGGCGAGTTGAGCGAAGAAGAGTTCCTGCCGCTGCGCCTGCAAAACGGTCTGTATATGCAGAAGCACGCGTACATGCTGCGGGTGGCGATTCCCTACGGCACCCTGAGTGCGGAGCAGATGCGCACGCTGGCGAGCATCGCCGCCGATTACGATCGCGGCTACGGCCACTTCACCACCCGGCAGAACCTGCAATTCAACTGGATCAAGCTGAGCGAAGTGCCGGACATTCTCGAACGTCTGGCGCAGGTCGACATGCACGCGATCCAGGCCTCCGGCAACTGCGTGCGCAACATCACTACCGAGGCGTTTGCCGGGGTCGCGGCGGACGAGATGATCGACCCGCGCCCGCTAGCGGAGATCCTGCGGCAATGGTCGACGATCAACCCGGAATTCCTCTTCCTGCCACGCAAGTTCAAGATCGCCATCTGCTCGGCGAAGCAGGATCGCGCGGCGATCATGATGCATGACATCGGCCTGTATCTTTATCCGGGGCGCGACGGGCAGATGCTGCTGCGGGTGATCGTCGGCGGCGGGTTGGGGCGCACGCCGATCCTCGGTCTGCAGATTCGCGAAGGCTTGCCGTGGCAGCATCTGCTGTCCTACGTCGAAGCGATCCTGCGGGTCTACAACCGCCATGGCCGGCGCGACAACAAGTACAAGGCGCGGATCAAGATTCTGGTCAAGGCGCTGGGCATCGAGGCGTTCGCCAAAGAGGTCGAGGAAGAATGGCAACACCTCAAGGACGGCCCGGCGCAGCTGACCGAGGCTGAATACGAGCGGGTCGCCAGTGCCTTCGTGCCGCCGATCTATCACACTCTGGCTGACACCGATCTGGACTTCGGCACGCGTCTGGCCGAAAGCCCGGCGTTCGCCCGCTGGGTCGCGCGCAACGTGCAGCCGCACAAGAAACCGGGTTACACCAGCGTGGTGCTGTCGACCAAACCGGGTCTGAGTGCACCACCGGGGGATGTCACTGGCCAGCAGATGCTGGCGGTAGCCGACTGGTCGGAGCGTTTCGGTTTCGGCGAGATTCGCATTGCCCACGAACAGAATATTGTCCTGCCCGATGTGCAGAAGTCTGACCTGTATGAACTCTGGCAGTTGGCCTGCGAGCGCAATCTGGGCAGCGCCAACGTCGGCCTGCTGACCGACATCATCGCCTGCCCAGGCGGCGATTTCTGCGCGCTGGCCAACGCCAAGTCGATCCCGATTGCCCAGGCGATTCAGGCGCGTTTCGACAACCTCGACTACCTGCACGACCTGGGCGACATCAGCCTGAACATCTCCGGCTGCATGAACGCCTGCGGCCACCACCACATCGGCAATATCGGCATCCTCGGCGTCGATAAGAACGGCAGCGAGTGGTACCAGATCACCCTCGGCGGCGCGCAGGGCAAGCACAGTGCACTGGGCAAGGTCATCGGCCCGTCGTTCAGCGCGACCGAAGTGCCACAGGTGATCGAGCGGATCATCGGTACGTTTGTGCGTTACCGCGAAAGCGAGGAGTTGTTTGTCGACACCGTGGCGCGCATCGGCCTGGAGCCGTTCAAGGAGCGGGTCTATCCGAAAGTACTGGAGGTGTCGGCATGAACAATCTGCTGCGCCTGGAGCAGGGTGTTGCGCGGCTGATCGAAGATGATCCGTGGACGCTGGTCCGCGAGCCGGAGCAGGGCAGGCCGCAAGGGTTGCTGATCCTGCCGCTGGCGCACTGGCTGCAATCGCCCTCGACCCACGCGGTGTGGCTGGGGCCGGACGATGAAGTTGAAAGCGTGGTGCCGTGGCTGGCCTCGCTGCCGCTGATTGCCTTGGATTTTCCGAGCTTTCGTGACGGTCGCGCCTACAGTCAGGCGTATCTGCTGCGTAGCCGGTTTGGCTGGGCTGGCGAGTTGCGCGCGATTGGTGATGTTTTGCGTGATCAGCTCAGCCATATGCGCCAGTGCGGGTTCGACAGCTTCGCGGTGCGCGAGGACAAATCGGCTGAGGATGCCCTGAAAGGACTGGCGGGGATGAGCGTGCTGTACGGCCGTTCGGTGATCGAACCACGGCCGCTGTTCCGCAGACGCTGAATATCCATTGCTTGATAGATACTTTGTGGTGAGGGGATAAATCCCCTCACCACAATTGTCTAGCGGCCCCTTCTATACAGGGGAAACCCTTACATCCCGCACCATTCCCGGATTTTTCCTTGGGTCGATGCTGGCCTTTTGGTAGAGTCCCCGTCGCCAGCGGGTTTTCGGCTGGACGACGGAATGAAGAAGGGAGTCTGGGTAGTGAGTGCGGGCAAAAAGATTTTGGGCCTCACGGCGTTGCTGTTGATGCTGACGCTGTGGGCCAGTTACTTCTATGTGTTCAAGGAAAACCGTGACGGCCAGTTGGGCGGTGCCGGTGAAAGCACCGCGTGGTGCGGCGCGCCGCCATCCACTGAAGCGGCGCTGTTGGGCAAGGATCAACTGACCTTGCGCGTCACCAACAACCTGCGCGGCGAGTTCATGCTCAGTGGCTCGCTGGTGGTCTCCGAACGCACCTTCAACCGTTACGACCTGGGCCGCAACGAACTGCGTCTGCGCCTGGAGCCGTTGCAGTGGTCGTACGGCGTGACGCCGATCTTCCTCGAACAGGTCAAGGTTCAGCCGCTGAGCCGCAACCTCGCCTCACCGACCAAAAGCGCCTACGCCGAGCTTGAGCCACGGCCGATCGGCGTCCAGGGCCAGGTCACCGAATTCCCCTTCGACACCTATCGCTACGGCTACAAACCGGTGCTGTATTACCTCAAGGGCAGCGAGCGCATCGACCTGCGTTTCAAGAACATCACCACGCTGATGGAGATGTCCAACACCTTCACGCCGATCCAGAAGTACAACCGCGTCGAGTACATCAACGAGAAAAACTCGATGATCCGCGACGAGGATTACAAGGCCTACGGCCCGCACGAATGCGCGTTTAGCGTCGAGCGCAAAGGCTCGTTCAAGGTCGTGGTGCTGTTGTTGCTGCTGGTGCTGTGCCTGCCGCTGCTGCACGTGTTCTATCGCGACGAGCCGGGGATCGATTTCCTCGCCACGCTGGTGACGATTGCCGTGGTGCGGGTGCTGCTGGTGGGGCCGGTGCAGGACTTCCAGCTGTACAACATCGACTTCCTGTTCGGCGCGGCGATTCTGCTGGTGGGCTCGGTATCGCTGATCAAGGCGATGCGCGCCAACAGCCGGCGCGAGATGGCGTTGAAGAGCGGGGCGACGTCGTCCTGGTAACACTCAGTGTTTGAGACCAATCACTGACCCTGTGGGAGCGGGCTTGCTCGCGAATGCGGTACATCAGTCACCCTTGATGTTGGCTGAGAGAATGCATTCGCGAGCAAGCCCGCTCCTACAAGGGATCAGCGGTTATTTCAGCGCCGGATCCCCCATGTTCATCTTCTTCCAGCCCTGCAACAGCACCTGCGCCTTCGGCTCCTGGCTGTTCTCCAGGTAGTACTGAATCAGCGACAGCCGTGTATTGCGGTTCGCCGGTTGCACCTTGAGCAAACGCTCCAGCTCATCACACGCCTCGCTCACCTTGCCGCTGTCGTGCAACGCCACCGCCAGCACGTAACCGTATTGCGCGTTCTGCGGCTCCAGTTGCGCGGCTTTGTGCAGCGCGGTCATGGCTTCGGCAGTCTTGCCGGCGCGGATCAAGGACAGGCCACGGGTGTGCTGCAACAACGCAGCCTCCGGGTGCGCCTTGAGGCTGTCGTCCAGCAGGCTCTGCGCTTCCTGACCTCGGCCATTGGCCTCCAGCCATTGCACCAGCGTCACCAGTGCCGGGTAGAAATCCGGATCGCGTTTGAGTGCCGTGCGCAGCAACCCTTCGACTTCGGATGCGCGGCCACTGGCCTGATACAACATCGCCAGGTTCAGGTTGGCCTCGGCCCGTTCCGCGAGACTGTTCTGCACCGCCTCATACTCGGCAATCGCCGCGTCCCAATTGTCCTGCGCGGCGCCGAGGCCGCTGTTGCGCGCGACGCTGAGCAGATCCCGCGCCGCGACGATGCGCACGGCTTTCACCGGATCGCCGAGCAGTGGCGTCAACAACGATGCGCGCTCGATGGGTGGCAGGAAGGCACTGATCGCCCGCACTGCGCTTTCGCGCACCTGCGGCGCCGGATTCTGCAGATCCCGGGTCGCCAGTTTCAGCGATTGATCGCTTGGGTACAGCGGCAGTTCGGCGAGTAACGTCGCACGCTGAATTGCCGGCAGATCGCTGCGCTGCAACTGCTCATGCAAGGCGTCCGCCGCACCCGGCTGTCCGTTGCGGATCAGCCACAGGCTTTCGTCATAGCGTGGTGTCTGCAGTGTCGAGGCGGAGGCATTCCACAACTTGAACTGTGCGCTGACCTTGTCACCGGCCTTGCCCTGATGGCAGCTGAGACACGCATCGGGCGTACCGAGTTTTTGCGCGCGTTCCGGGTTGGGGATGCTGAAGCTGTGGTCATGGCGCCAGTCGTTGCCCATGTAGAACTTGCCGGGCATGTGGCAATCCACGCACTGCGAGCCGGGCTGGCCCAGGGTGTGGCGGGTGTGTTCGATGGAATCGTAGTTCTTCGCTTGCAGGCCCTTGCCGTCGACGCCTGCGACCGAAGTCTTGCCCGCCGTGTTGTGGCATTGCAGACACACGGCGTTGCCCGGCGCCTTGAGTTCAGTGCTGTGCGGACTGTGGCAGTTACTGCAGCGCACACCCTTGTCGAACATCTTGCTTTGCAGGAACGAGCCGTGTTCGAACACCTCATCCTCGATCTTGCCGTCCAGCGCATACAGTTCGCGGGTGAGGGTGCTCGGCAGGTAGTCGTCCATCAAGCGCTTGCCGACGGTGTAGCCATCGCCCAGCGGCGCCCGGCGCGCATGGCAGCGGGCACAGGTTTCGATCTCGACGCTGGCGTTCTTGTCCTTGAGGTCGACGGCAAAACCCTTGTGGATCAGGTCGTCTTTTTTCTGCGCCCATTGCAGGTGATTGGAGGCCGGACCGTGGCAGGCCTGACAGCCGACGCCGAGGCTGTTCCACTGACTGTTGAACGTGTTGCTGGCCGCATCGAAATTGCGCTTGAAGCCGGTGGTGTGGCACTCGACGCACATGAAGTTGGCGTTCTGACTGGGCTTGCTCCAGTGCAGAGGATTCTTGAAGTTCACGCCCTGGCCGGGGTAAAGGTGAAACCAGCGGTGTTTCTCGGTATCCCACGCCACGCCGAGCGCCTGTAAACGGCCTTCGCCGACGTTGATCAGGTATTGCTGCAACGGGGCGATGCCGAAGGTGTAGGCGACCTTGAAATCGGCGTTCTTGCCATCGATGCCCGGCGTATTGACCCAGAACTCGTCGCCCTTGCGTGAGAAACGGGTGGTCTCGTTTTCGGCCTTGAAGGTGACGTTATTGAAGTCGCCAAGCATGGTTTCGCCATTCGCGGCCTGCATCGCCAATTGGTGATGCGAGCCTTGCCAGTCCTTGACCTGCTCGGTGTGGCAGCCCTGACATTGTTGCTCATCGACCATGGTCGCGGGCTGCTGCGCCACAGGTTGCGGTCTGGCGACGACAGGCGCCGCCGCGCTGATCGGCGGTGCCGTGTACAGCGCGGGCGCGGGGCTGAACAGAAACCAGCCAATCCCCGCCACTGCGGCCAGCAGCACGCCGATGGTGAGGGGGAACAGGTAACGTGAAAGGGGCTGTCGGGATGAATCAGGATCAGGCTGTACGACTTTATTTTTATGCTTGGGCATTACGACTTCCGTGGTCAGATGCATTGGCCTGCTGGCATGCGTTCAAGCTCGATGCAGCTTTGCCGGATGCCCGGCGTCTGTCAAACGTCGGTTGTGAAGCAGCCCCCGAAGTTGTGTGAATTTTCCGGTTTTGCAGCGCAATCGGCGGGGTTTTAGCTATACCTGTAACTCCCCCATACGCAATACATTCAGGCCTTCTGACAGGAGTTACAGCATGAAGCTAGCAGTAATGATGGGCACCCTCTGCATCGCCACCCTGGGCGTGGTGGGTTGCTCCAGCAAAACCGTCGCTCCCGATGAGTATTCCGGCTTTCTCAAGGACTACAGCCAGCTCAAGGAGGCCAAATCGCCTTCCGGTGCCGAAGTGATGCGTTGGATTGATCCGAAGGTCGACATCAGCAGGTTCACCAGCGTGTACATCGAGCCGACCCAGCTCTATCCAAAGCCGCAACCGACCGCGAAGATTTCTCAGCAGACCCTCAACGGCATCACCTCCTATTACGACCAGGCGCTCAAGCGTGAAATCAGCAAGGATCTGCCATTGGCCAACGGCCCCGGCCCAGGGGTGATTGTGGTGCGTGCGGCGATCACTGCCGTGAGCAGCAAGACCGAGGGCCTGCACGCGTATGAAGTGATTCCGGTTGCGCTGGTCGCGGCAGCGGTCAGCACTGCCAGCGGTATCCGTGATCAGGAAACCACTCTGGCCACCGAGGCGGTGTTCCTCGACGGTGCGAGCAACAAGGTGGTGGCGCAAGTGGTGCGCAAAGGCACCGGCAAACCACTGGAAAATGACACCCAAGCGATGAAGGCGACCGACGTCAAACCGGTGATTGATGGCTGGGCCAATGACATGCATCAGATGTATCTGAAGCTCAAGGCCAGCTCCAAATAATCCAGCGAGGCGTGGGCCCGTTCGCGAGCAAGCCCGCTCCCACCTTGAGATCTGCGCCGGACACACAGCCTGTGTCCACTGTAGATCCCCTGTGGGAGCGGGCTTGCTCGCGAAAGCGGTCTTTCAGGCACCCCATTACTGCCCGGTAAACCACCGGAAGTACGGGTTGCCGCCATCCCAACGCATCACTTCACGCATATCCCGCCCCCAGGCATCCCGATCACCGTCATACGCATGCAGG
The DNA here is from genome assembly GCF_023063025.1 of Pseudomonas sp. YL2. NCBI lineage: Bacteria > Pseudomonadati > Pseudomonadota > Gammaproteobacteria > Pseudomonadales > Pseudomonadaceae > Pseudomonas > Pseudomonas sp. YL2. The sequence goes on from NZ_JAJSLU010000015.1 coordinate 109,781, forward strand.
CTCGCGCGGTAGAACTGCAGCAGACGCTGGCGGTGGGTCTCCATTCGCTCAGTGAACCCGGTATCGGCATTCACCAGTGGCGGCGGCACATACAGATCCAGCAGCGCCGGCAGCACCCGGGTGATTTCCTTGCTGCGCACCCACGGCGCGTATTCGATTCGGGGCTGATCATCCGTCACCGCCGGCGCGTTTGCCGCAAAACGTTCAAGACCTGCGCGGTCGGTGACCCAGGTTGCGAGCAGCGCCGCCGCCGAGCCAATCCCGACATCCTGCAAAGTGCTGCGTACGCTGGCTTGCTGGAAGCGCTCGGTGATTTTCGCCGCGTCCAGTTCCATCGGCTGCAGCGAACCGACCAGCAGCATCTCGTGGAACTCGCTGGTCCACAGCGAGGCATACGGGAACACGTCGAGGAAGCTGCGTACCAATGAGCGCGAATCGTCGATGTTCTGGGTCGGCAGCGGCAGCCACTGCGCGACGATGCCTTGTTGCTCCAGGCGACTGGCTGCCAGTTGATAGAAGTCGCGGGAGTACAGATTGACCACACCGGCCGCCGATGGCGGTGGCGGTTCGAGGGTGATCAGGTCGTAGGTCTGCGGGCTGCGCAACAGTTCCTGACGACCATCGCGCAGGCGCACTTCGACGCCGGGATCGTTGGCGGCGTTGAAGTTGCCCTTGAACAGAAGCGCGGCCTTGACCACCGATGGCAGCAACTCGGCCACCACCCGATGTTCCAGCCCCGGATAGTGCAGCAGGGCGCCGGCGGTGATCCCGGTGCCGAAGCCGATCACCAGCGTCGAACGCGGCTCACCGTTGTGGATCAGCAGCGGCAGCAACGCCTGGATGCGCATGTAGCGCAGCGACGGCATGGCATCGCCGGTATTGGACACGCCCTGAATGTACAAGCGGTGGAAGCTGTTCTCACCACGGCCCTGAGCGACCACCGCGACGGTACCGCCACGGCCTTCTTCGTAGAACGCCAGCGTGCCGTTGCGCGCACCGGGCAACAGGCTGGCGAGTTTGTCCACTGGCGTCAGTACGGCCAACGCCACCGATACCAGTCCCAGCGCGACCACCGCCTGACGCCGGCCTTTTTTGACGTGATGCCCCTTGCGCACGGCCACGTAGCCGATGCCGGCCGCGATGATCGCCAGCAAGCCCAGCGTGCGCACCAGCCCCAGCAGCGGAATCAGCATAAAACCGCAGAGCATCACCCCGACAATCCCGCCCAGCGTGTTGAACGCGACCATGGCCCCGACATCGCGACCGACGCGTTCACGCCCCACACTCAAGCGCAGGGCCAGCGGAAACGCCGCGCCGAGCAGCAATGTCGGCACGAACACGATGCTCAACGCTGCCACCGCAAACCGTGCGCTCATGCCAGCCAGCTCGCTGGCGCCCATCGCCAGCAGCCAGCTCTCGGCCTGACTTTGTGCCAACACCAGCCAGCGCCCGAGCAGGGCAATTTCCAGCAAGGCGATCAGCCCGGCGCCGGCAATCAACAGACCGAACACGCCCCACGGATCGCGAATGCGCTCGACGCGACGGGCGAGCAGGGCGCTGCCGATGAACAGCCCGGTCAGGTACGTCGCGAGCACCACGGCGAACGCGTAGGTGCGGGTGCTCATGAACTGCACGATCGACTGCGACCAGACCACTTCATACCCCAGCGCCACGCCGCCGGCGATGGAGTACAGCCACAGTGCGGTGTGGTCTGCGGCTTGCTCGGTGTGATGTTTGACCGGGGCCGCAATCGGCATCGGATGCTGACGCTGCAGCCACAGCGCGCCGGCGGCGGCCAGCAGGTTGAGCATCGCGGCAAACAGCGCGCTGCCACGCACACCGAGGGTGGCGATCAGCACAAACGCGGCGAGCAGGGTGCCGGCAATTGCGCCCAGGGTGTTGGCCGCATACAGCTGACCGCCGGCCCTGCCCGGATCAGCCGCCAGCGAGCGCACCAACACCGGGAGCGTGCCGCCCATCAACACCGCCGGAATCCCCACCAGCGTGAACGGCAACAACCACGCCAGCAGGCCGACATGACCTTGCAACCAGGCAAACGGACTCGCCGCCAGGCTCATCGCAACCGTGGCGCCAACCCCGAGTAGCGCCACCAACACTTCCAGCCCGGCGTAGAGCAGCACCGGTTGCTGCAAGCGATCAGCCCAGCGCCCGAACAGCCAGCCGCCAATGGCCAGCCCGGCAAAAAACGCGCTGATGCCGGTGGTGATGGCATAGACCTCGACGCCGACCACCAGCGACAACTGCTTGATCCACAGCACCTGATACACCAGCGCGGCGGCGCCGGAGATGCACAGCAGCAGGGCGGGGATCAGCAGCGCCGGGGTGGCGGCTTGAGTGGTGGGCATGGCCGACGGCTTGCTGGCGATACGTGAGGACATGCGGATTGCCTTATTTCAATTCAGAAAATGCTGTGTCGGTGCCGGCCTCTTCGCGAGCAGGCTCGCTCCTACACTGGACTTGTGTCCACCACAAATCCCCTGTGGGAGCGAGCCTGCTCGCGAATGGGCCGACAAGGTCCCAAGTTCGAAACAGGGCGCCCGCCGCTGAGGGCGGGCGGCGGTTCAACGGTCTTACTGTGCAGCTGGAGCCGCTTTCATTTTCTCTTCAATCTTCGCGTCAACCGCAGCACGGATCTGGTCGATGCTGAAGCTCGCCGGTTTCTGGCTCGGCGGATACTCGATGAAGGTCTGCAGGAAGCGCGCTGCCTTGGTTGTCGCAACGGCGACCAGGTAAACGTTTTTGGTCGACCAGTCGTAGTATTGATCGGAAACCACGTCGGCCCGCTCGTACGGGTCCATTCTCAGGTTGAAGATCTTGGGCACGCGCAAGGGCGTGAACGGATTGCTCCAGACCGCAAAACCACCCGGCGCTCGCTGCTCGGCGAAAACGGCCTTCCAGTTGCCAAAGCGCATTGAAACCAGCATGCCGTCGTCGTTGAAGTAGTAGAACTCCTTACGCTCACCGTTGGGGTGCTGGCCGGTCAGATAGGGCAACTGGTTGTAACCGTCCAGATGCACTTTGAAGTTGTTGCCTCCGGAAGTCGGCGCCCAGCCCTTGAGCAGCTTGTCTTTCACCTCGGTGTCACCGGCAGCAGCGAGCAAAGTCGGGAACCAGTCCAGGCCCGAGAACATCTCGTTGGACACTTCCCCCGGCTTGATCTTGCCCGGCCAGCGAACCATCGCCGGAACGCGGTAGGCGCCTTCCCAGTTGGAGTTTTTCTCGTTACGGAACGGTGTGGTCGCCGCGTCCGGCCAGGAGAACTGGTTCGGGCCGTTGTCGGTGGTGTAGACCACGATCGTGTTGTCGGTGATTTTCAGGTCGTCGAGGGTCTTGAGCAGTTTGCCGACATCTCCGTCGTGCTCCAGCATGCCGTCGGCGTATTCGTTGCCGGGCATGCCGCTCTGGCCCTTCATCGAATCACGCACGTGGGTGAACAGGTGCATGCGCGTGGTGTTCATCCAGACGAAGAACGGCTTGTCGGCCTTGGCCTGTTTCTCGATGAACGCTTGTGCGGCGGCGGTAGTTTCGTCGTCGATGGTTTCCATGCGCTTGGTGGTCAGCGCGCCGGTGTCCTCAATCTTGCCGTCGGCGAAACTGTGGATTACGCCCCGTGGCGAGTTGGCTTTGACAAAGTCCGGGTCATCCTTGGGCCAGTAGGGGCGTTCGGGTTCTTCTTCGGCGTTAAGGTGATAAAGGTTGCCGAAGAATTCGTCGAAACCATGGTTGGTCGGCAGGTATTCATCTTTGTCCCCAAGGTGGTTCTTACCGAACTGGCCGGTGGCGTATCCCTGAGACTTGAGCGCCTGAGCGATGGTGATATCGCGCTTTTGCAGGCCGACAGTCGCTCCTGGCGCACCGACTTTCGACAGGCCGGTACGCAGCGGCGTCTGGCCGGTGATGAACGAGGAGCGTCCGGCGGTGCAGCTGTTCTCCGCGTAATAGTCGGTGAACATCATGCCTTCTTTGGCAATCCGGTCGATGTTCGGAGTCTTGTAGCCCACCACGCCCATGGAGTAGGCGCTGATGTTGGTCTGGCCGATATCGTCGCCGAAGATCACCAGAATGTTGGGTTTCTCAGCCGCTGTGGCGGTTGCCGACAGCGCCATCACCGAGGTTGCCACCAAGGCGAGTTTCGGTAGCCACTTGCGTATGCGAGTCATCTGACTTGCTCCTTATCGCGGGGGTCGTTGTTGCGACTTACGTTTCTTGCAGTCCTGCATCACGCTTTTTCTTATTGCACCTGCCCGGTTGCCGGTGGATCGAACGGGTAGATCCGGCGCCATTCGGTCGCCATGTCCACCACGGTCCAGCCACGGGAATTCGCTTCGTCGAGGGCTTTATCGAGTCGCCCGATATCGGATTTTCGGTCGTAGGCCCACTCGCGTCTGGCGTCGGTGTGGTGCACCAGCCCCATGAAGCGTTTGCCGGGGCCGGCGGCGGTCCACTGCAGCATCTGCAGGTCGCCGTCGGAGTTGCCGAACGCGAGGATCGGCCGTTTGCCGATCACTGCATCAATGCTCTCCGGTTTACCCGGGCCGTCATCGTTGTGCGCCAGTTTTCGGGTGCGCAGGATCGAGGCCTGGCCGTCCTTGAACTGGAACGCGGTGACGAACGTGGTGCCGATCACCTGTTCCGGCGGGATGCCGTAGACCTTCTCGGCAAAGGCGCGCATGAAGCCGGTGTCGCCGCCGGAAACGATATAGGTCTTGAAGTCCTGGCTGCGCAGGTAGTCGAGCATTTCCAGCATCGGCTGGAAGATCATTTCGGTGTAGGGCTTGCCGGTCTTCGGATGTCGGGCCTGACTCAGCCAGGTCTTGGCGTAGTCGTCGAAAGCCTCGGTGGTCATGCCGGTGTGGGTGGCGCCGAAGATCTTGATAATCCCGTCCATGCCGGCGGCGGCCAGGGCCTTGTGGTCGTTCTCCAGCACGGCTTTGAATGGCTGGGTGGTTTTCCATTCGGGGTGCTGCGGCGCATTGCGCTTGACCTCATCGAGGGCGAACAGCAACTCGAAATACATCGGCTGCTCGCTCCACAGGGTGCCGTCGTTGTCGAACACGGCAATGCGATCGGCGGGTTTGACGAAATCTTTGCCGGACTGATCGGTGACCGCTTGCACAAACTCGGTGATGTGTTTTTTGGCCGGGCCGTCGTTCCATGACGGCAGTGGCTCGCTGGCCTGGGCCAGCAGTGGCAATGCCAGCGCAAACACCAGCGCAAGGCTGAAACGTTGACACTGCTGCGGTGGATTGGTCATGGGAAATCCCTTTCATGAACGGGGTTGAGCGGGCGCAGGGCCGGGGCCGGTTTGTGCGCCTGTTGTTCGGCCTGACTGTGAAGCGTAGTCAACGATTCATGCAGTTGAGCGAGTGTTTGTGCAGTCTGTGGATCACGTCCGTAAAGCCCGCGCAACAGACCTTGCAGGCGCGGGCCGGCATTCACCAGTTGCAGCCCGAGCCGACTGCGCCGCAGCCACAGATACAAGGCGCTCAACTGCGCCGGTTGAGCCTGCAGTTGCGGGTTGATCTGCTGCCAGGCGAAGTCCGCCGATTGCTCCCAGGCCAGTTGCCGCGCGTGCTTGCGCGCCTGCCATTGGTGCCGGCCGCGCATCAGCGCCGGACGCAGCCAATAACCGACGCCAATACACACGGCGAGCAGCGCCAGCCCGAGCAGCCAGCGTGTGGAAAAGTGCGGGTTGTTGCGGCCGAGCTGCCGGAGATCGTCGGTAATCGAAAATACCGATTTGTAGGCGCTGTTGGCTGCGGCTTCGAAGGTCACGGCGGGCACTTGCGCAATGCGGCTCTGCTGCGTTTTGACGTCCCACCATTTCACCGTGATGGCTGGCAGGGTGTAGGCACCAGCCTTGTCGATGCGGTAGGTGACGGCGTCGATGCGCTGACCACCGAGCACGTTGCCGCGGCCGTCATCCAGGCGAGTGACTTGTGGGGTCTGCGGGTAACGACTCAGGCCGGCCACGTCAGCCAATGGCGGAACCGGAAGCGCCATCGCCAGTGCGCCATCGGCTTGCAGGATCAGTTGCCGGGTAACGCTGTCGCCGAATTTCAACGGGGTTGCCGAGTTGATCAGGCTTTGGCTCAGGCGCACACCGCTGGCCACCAGCGGTGTTTCTCCGGGTTTGAAGCCGGGTGGCTGGGTGGTGCTGAAGTGCAACGGTTGGCTTTGGGCGCTGATCGCTGTGCTGGCCTGACCGGGTGTCGCACTGACCGTCAACGGCGGAATCTCGAAGCGGCGGGCGACATTCGGGGTGATCAGGTAGCTGTAGCGCAAGCCGCTGAAGGATTGCCCGTCGATGGTCTGATTCAGGTGTTGGGCCTGGCCGTCCGGCGGCGTGACCAGGGCGCCGTCGAGTTTCAGTTCGGGCAGGATGGCGGCGCTGGTGAACCAGGTGTCGGTGAGCACATCGACTTGCAGCTCGACCAGACCGCCGACCATCGCGCCTTCGGCGGGTTGCAGGTGGGCCTGGATTTTCAGTTGGGGTCCGGCGGCAGAGGCGTGGATTGTGAACAGGCAACTGGTGAGCAGGGTCAGCAGGGGTGCGGTGATCAGGCGGGCGCCATCGCGAGCAGGCTCACTCCTACAAAAGATTTTCGGCGCACACAAATCCCCTGTAGGAGTGAGCCTGCTCGCGATGGCCGCAATCCGATTCATGGTCTGGCCCCCGACTGATCCTGCAAACTGAACTTCTGCTTGAGAAACTTCGCCGGCGAGGTGCTCAGGTTCTGCAACCACAACGCATCGGACGTCGCTTGTTCAGTCTCGACCTTTTTGCTCTGGCCCTTGCCCGGCGTCTTGTCGAATTTCACTTCATCCGGTTTGGTTTCGGGAGCGTTTTTCTCGGCGCTGTCGGTGTCCTTGAGCAACGCCTGCGCCAGCGCCAGATTGGCCGTGGCTTCGGGGAACTGCGGTTGCCGCTGCAAGGCCTGGGTGTAGGCGGCAATTGCCTGATCGAACTTGAAGCGCCGCACGTAAATGTTGCCCAGGTAGAACCACGCTTGCGCCGTGTCCAGCCGGGCAAAGGTCGCCAGTGCGAGGTCGTAGTCCGCCGCATGATAGGCCGCGACGCCTTTCCAGTACGGATCGACAAACAGCGCCGCCGCTTGCGGCCAATGCTCATGCTCGGCGGCCCAGCGCCCTTGCTGATCGCGGGTGAAAAACGCGTCGGTCAGTGCGCTGGCCTGGGCGGGTGCGGCAGGCCAGCCAAGGCTTGTGACCAACAGCAGCGCCGGTACCCAGTTGATGCTCCAGCCCTTGCGCACACCGAGCAGCGCCAACAATAAGAAGAGGCCAGCACAGCCAGTAACCGGCATCCTTCCAGTGCAATTGCTGCTGTTCGGCGCTGGCACTCTGGAAGTGTTGTTGGGCGTGCAACTCGATCCAGTCCAGATCATCGTCGTCGAGGGTGAGGCTGCCCAGAGGCGCGTCGAGGGCGGCGGCCAATTGCTTGAGTGCCGCCGGATCGAAATGGCCGAGCAGCGGACGCCCGTTGCTGTCGACTGCCGGCTGGCCATTGGCGCCCTGAATCACGCCGCCATCCGCGTTGCCCACCGCGAGTACCAGTACCTGCAATTGGCTGTCGTCGAGTTGTTTGCCGAGACCATCGAGCTGTGCAACGTCAGCGCCGTCGGTGAGCAGCAGCAGGCTGCCCGGGGTTTGCTCGGCGCTGAGCAGGCGTCTGGCCTGCTCGATGACGGCGCTAACGTCCTTGCCGGGTTTGTCGATGAGGCCTGTGCCCAGCGCCTGAATGAAGGTGTCGAGCAACGCCGGATCGTCGGTCGGCGGCAACACCAGATGCGCGCTGCCGGCGTAGGCGATCAGCGCCGTGCGGGCGCCGGCGCGACGCTGGATCAGGTCGTGCAGTTTGTGTTTGGCCGCTTGCAGGCGCGTCGGTGGTACGTCGCTGGCGTCCATCGATGGCGACAGATCCACGGCGACGATCAGTGGCGCACGATTCTGCAGAAAATCCGGGCGATCCTGCTCCCAGGTCGGCCCGGCGGCGGCGATCGACCCGAGTGCCAACACCGCGCACAGCCAATGCACCGGGCGCAGGCGCTGCTGATCCGTTGGCGTGACCAGCAGGTGCGGCAGCAAGTGTTCGGCGATGTTGCTGCGCAGCCGTCGTTGCAAGTCGCGGCTGCGGCGCCAGAGCAGCGGCAGCAGCGCGGCGAACAGTGCGAGCAGCAGCCACAGCGGGCGCAGGAAGTGCAAGTCGCCGAGATTGATCTCCATCTCAGGCCTCCTGCCGCCGGCGGGCAAGCGCCAGACGCGGGCGCAGCAGGGCACCGAGGTGATACAGCGCCAACAGCGTCAGCGCCGCGCCAAGCGGCCAATGAAACAACTCGCGTTGCGGCTGATGGCTGAGGGTTTTCACCTGATGCGGCGTGAGGCGGTCTAGGGTGCTGTAGACCTGATCCAGCGCCGTACGATCTTCGGCGCGGAAGAACTGCCCACCAGTGGTCTGGGCGATCTGTTGCAGCCCGCGCAGATTGACCTGCGCCTCGCCGGACGCCGTCGGGTCGCCGATGCCGATGGTGTGAATGACCACGCCCTTGTTGGCGGCCATTTCCGCGGCGTGGTCGGGGGTGATCGCGCTGCTGGTGTCGTTGCCGTCAGTGAGCAGGATCAGCACCTTTTGCTGTTCGTGCGCCTGGTCCAGCAGCTTCAGGCTCAATCCGATGGCATCACCGATGGCGGTGTTGGGCCCGGCCATGCCGATGCCGGTGTCGGCCAGCAGCAGCGCAAGGCTGACGTGATCGAGGGTCAGCGGCGCCTGCGGATAGGCGCTGCTACCGAACACGATCAGACCGATGCGGTCGTCCTTGCGCTTGGCGATGAAGCCTTGCACCACCTGTTTGACGGCGGCGAGGCGATTGATTTTCTGGCCATCGGTATTGCTGAAATCTTCAGTCTCCATTGATTGCGAGAGGTCGATGGCGAGCATCAGGTCGCGTACCGGTTGCTGGCGTTCGATGGGCTTTTCGACGAACACCGGGCGCGCGGCGGCGAGCAGGATCAACGTCCACACCAGAAGATTGAGCAGCATTTGCCAGGGGTTCTGACGATTGCCGACCCGGCTCGGCGCTTCCCCGACGGCGCGGCTCATGGCGCCGAAAAACGGCACGCGCACGGCGCTGCGCGCCTCCTGATACGCCGGTAGATAACGCAAGGTCAGCCACGGCAATGGCAGCAGGAGCAACAACCACGGGTAATCAAGCTGCCACATGGTGCTGCTCCACCCAGTGTTGGCAGGTGTCGAACAGCGCCTGGCGCTGTTCGGCGGGGAGGGCGCGCAAGGTGGCGTCGGGGGCGTAAGCGAGTAGGGCCAGTTGATCGCTGAAGTCGTCGGGTAGCCTGGTTTTGCAGTGCTGCTGCAGAAAGGCTTGCCACTCATCTCCCCCCAGCGCCGCAGGACTCTGTGGGAGCGGGCTTGCTCGCGAAAGCGCTGTGTCAGGCGCCATCAATGTTGGATCTGCCGACGCCTTCGCGAGCAAGCCCGCTCCCACAGGGGTTGTGTTCCTGTTCCGGGATTGGGTTGACATCGAAAGGGCCACGCGTTTGAGCAGTTCGGGCAACTCGCGCAGGGCATTGAGGTCATCACTGCGCTCACGCAACTGCGCCAGCCGCACCAGCGCTTCGCGCCGATACTGATCCCGTCGCCACTGCACATAACGCCGCACGCCAACCATCAACGCCAGCACAACCAACAGCGTCAGCAACAGCCACCAGCCCCAGGTCTGCGGCGCATAACTCACCGGCACCGGCAGGCTCAGCTCCTTGAGCTGGCTGATGTCGGGGAAATTCGGGTTCATCGCCGTGGGCCGGCAGACTTGCCAAGCTCGGCACGCAATTGCGCGTGGGCCTCTTCGGCGGTGCTGAACATCATCAGCGGCACCTGACTGCGACGCAGCAGGGTGGCGACATCCTTGAGCCGGCCACCGAGGTAATCGCCCAATGGCTGATGCACGCTGCGTTTCTCGACAGCCAGTTCCACCTGCAATTGGCCTTGGGTGACCAGCAGCCGGCCATCGCTCGGCAGCTTCAAGGCCAGTGGATCGTAGACTTGCAGGGCGATCACGTCATTGTGCGCGCGCAGTTGCCGCATCAACTGCAAGGTACGTTCGCCAGCCCCGGCGAAGTCGCTGACGATGCAGATCAAATGGTCATGCCCGGCCAGCGCCAGGCAACGCTGCAAGGCCTTGTCCAACTGGTCCTCGTCTTCGGCGTCGGGGTTGGCCGCGTTCAGCGCCTGATTCTGTTGCGCCACGTGGCTGAGCAAGGCCTCGACCCGTTTGCGGCTGCGCAACGGCGCGATGCTGTCGATGCGTTGATCGTTGAACACCAGACCGCCCACCCGGTCACCGGCGTTGAAAACCATCCACGCTGCCAGTGCGCCGAGTTCAGCGGCGAGGGCAGATTTGAAACTGCGTCGCGAGCCGAAGAACATCGACATGCGCTGATCGACCACGATCAACGCCGGGCGATCGCGCTCTTCAGTAAAAGTGCGTACCACCGGTTTGCCGGTGCGCAGCGAAGCGCGCCAGTCGAGGTGACGTAAATCATCACCGGGCTGGTAGCGGCGCAGCTCATCGAAGTTCAAGCCACGGCCACGCAAGCGCGAAGCATGGTTGCCAGCAAGAATGCTGCCCTGAGGCTGGCGCGCCAGAAAACTCAGGTCACGGGCCTTGAACTCCAGCGCCATCAATTGCGCGAGAGAGACGTAGACCAGGCCCTCCGTGTTCATGCCGGAATCGCCACTTTATCCAGCAAACGGTCGAGCACCTGATCGGCAGTCACGCCATCCGCGACCGCGTCGTAGCTCAATTGCAGGCGGTGACGCAGCACCGGATGCACCACGGCGCGCACGTTGTCCGGCGAGACGAAATCCTGGCCCTGCAACCACGCATCGGCCCGCGCGCAACGATCCAGGCCAATGCCGCCACGGGGACTGGCACCGATGCTGATCCAGCGTCCGAGGTCTTCGTCGTAATCGGCCGGGTGGCGAGTGGCGTTGATCAGGTCGATCAGGTAGCGGTCGATGGCCGGTGATACATGCACCGCGCTGACCTCCTTGCGCGCGGCGAAGATCACTTCCTGTGACAGGCTGAAGCCCTTGCCCGGCGCGGTGTTCGCGCCTTGGGCAAACTCCTCGGCGCGCAACAGGCGCAGCCCCCGGCTTTCATTGTCGGCGCTGGGGTAATCCAGCAGCACCTTCATCAGGAACCGGTCCATCTGCGCTTCCGGCAACGGATAAGTGCCTTCCTGCTCGATCGGGTTTTGCGTGGCGACCACAATGAACAGCTCCGGCAGCACATGGCTGGTGCCGGCCACGGTAATCTGCCGTTCCTCCATGGCTTCCAGCAGCGCCGCCTGGACCTTGGCCGGGGCGCGGTTGATCTCGTCGGCGAGGATCAGATTGCCGAACAGCGGGCCGGGCTGGAAGCGGATCTCGTTTTGCCCGGCGACCTGATGCAGCACTTCGGCGCCGGTGATGTCCGAGGGCAGCAAGTCGGGGGTGAACTGGATGCGGCTCATCTTCGCGTCCAGATGTGTGGCCAGCGCCTTGACCGTGCGCGTCTTGGCCAGCCCCGGCAGGCTTTCGAGCAGCAAATGCCCGTTGGCCAGCAGGCCAAGGAGGATCTGCCGAATGACCTGATCCTGGCCGAGTACGGCTTCGGCGATGCTCGCTTGCAGGGCGTTGAGGTCGGTGAGTGCGGTCATGGGACAGTCCTTTGTGGCCGGTCTAGAAAAACGCCAGGGTCATGTTGACGGCAATTCCGTTGCCTTCAGGGCGGTTTTTGGTGTCGAACTCCGGCACCCAACGCGCACTGATGTTGGCCTGAGCGTCAGCGAATTTTCCGGCCCAGGCGACCACCGGCCCGGCGCCGACGGAGCGTCCACGGAAGCCATTCAGGCTGTCGGCGGTCTGCCCCTTGTCGTCGGTGATTTGCTGGATATAACCCGCCGCCAGACCGGCGCTCCAGCCACTGCCGAAGCCATGAGTCCACAAGGCGTCGAGGGTGAAAATATTGCCGTTGCGGTAATCGGTGGCAGTGTTTTCGGTGTAGAACTCCAGGCCACTGGACAGGGTGAACTCGCCACCCTTGCCATCCAGATGGGTGAAGGCCACGGTGGGCATGAACGTGTAATTGTTCTGCCCCGGGTTGGCCAGGCGATTGTCGTTGTAGGCGCCGGTCGGCACGTAGATCGGCAGGGAGAACGCGATGTGGTTCAACTCGTCGAAGTGGTAGCCGGCGGCAATCGGGGTGACCAGCGCGTCGGCGAACTGAGTCCCGGAATCGCTGGTGCCGAGGGTGCGTCCGCGCGGGCCGGTGATGGCCGCGTCAATGTCGGTGTACTGCACTGGAACGCCGATTGCCGAGGCGAAGTTCCATGGGCCTTTGCCGGTGTCCCAGATGTGCGTCAGGTTGGTCATGGTGTAGGAGACTTTCATGTCGATTCCGGCACTGACCTCACCGGAAATCGGCGCGCCACGACTGCCCTTGAGCGATCCGTCGTACCAGATGCTGGTCACCGAGACGACCCAGCCCGGCTCGGGCGGGATGATCCCGGCGTTGGAATATACTTGTTGCCCGGTGATTGGCCGGCCCACGCCACCTTCAGCTGCATAGAGTTGAGTACTGCCGATCATGCACAGCGCCAGCAGCGGACGCACAACGTAAGGCTTGACCATCACTGGCTCCGTTTATTGTTTTGAGTTGACCGGGTTGAGCAGCGGCATCTTCCATTCGCCGCTGGCCACTTCCGGCTTCGGCAGGTACAGGCGCAACACGCCGTAGAACGGCCCGTTCGGTGCCGGCAGCCAGTTGGCCTGCTTGTCCTTGCCGGGATTTTTGTGCTGCACGTAGAGGGTCAGCCCGCCGTCGGCATCGAGCTTCAAGTCGGGCAGCATCCGCGAGTTGATCAGGTAGCGATTGAGCGGGTTGGCCACCAGCAATTTGCTCTTGCCGTCATACATGGTCAGCGACCAGAAGGCGTCGGCCGGGGGCAGGGCGCCTTTGTCGAAATGCAGGGTGTAGTCGTGTTTCGCCGCGTCGACCGGCTGGCCGTCCTTGTCGACGAAATAACCGATGTAGTTCGCCTCTTCGGCAGAGTTGCCGAAAATGCCCATGTTGGCGCCGGCGTAGCGATACAGGTAATTGCCCTTGAGGTGATCGCGGGTGCCAAACAGGTCACCACTGCTGATTTCGTGCGTGTCGACCTTGTCTTTCTTGAACGCGGCGAATTCCGCCTTGGCGTCATTGATGCCGTCTTCGAGGGCCTTGCGTTGTCCGGCGCTGAGCTGTTTCAGGTCGAATGGCTGACCGGCGCCGATGCCGATTTTGGCGAAGCGCGCGAGCAGGTCTTTTTCGACATCCTGCGGCGGAGTGAAGGCGAGCATGAAGTTCAGGTAGCGGAACAGCTCCGGAGTTTCGCTCATGGTCGGCGTCGGCTTCGGCCAACTGACTTTCGGTGCCGGCGCCGGGGCCTTCTGTTTCACGTAGTGGCTCAGCGGCTCGACCTTGTAGCCTTTCTGGATCTGCTTGACCTTGCCCAGATCCTTCTCGTCGAACAGCTGCGTGCGGTACAGCGCGTAGGCGATGTTGCTTTCGCTGCGCACCAGTCGGTCGATGTTGATCGGCTGCTGACCCTGCCAGTCAGGCCCGGCGATCATGAAATGGCCACCGTTATTCCCGGTGCTGCGGGTGCCCAGATAAGCGAAGTTCTGCGTGTAGGCGTCGATCAGTTGTACCGAGTAATAACGGTGCTCTTCGATCGGCGGCAAGGTCAGGATCAACGGTTCGCTGCGCAGGTCCATCCACACGAACGAGTAGGGCGTGTCGGCGTTCGGCGTAACGAACGCAGTGTCCTTGGCGGTGAAGGCCTTGGCGGTGTTGCCGATCTGGTTGAACGGTGCCTTGAAGTTCGGGCTCTTGCTGTCCACGGCCTGGGTGTAGAGGGTCTTGTACATCTCCACGACCGGGAAGCCATACAGATAAGCGTCCTTGGCGATGCCTCGGGCTTCTTCGGGGCTGGCGCTGAAATCGGCCCAGGCGCTACTGCTCAGGGCGAGGGTGATACCGGTCAGCCATAGATTGCGTGTGTTCATGCGGCGTCCTTATTCATTGCACGACCGTGATGTCGTCGAGTTTCCAGCTCTTGTCGAAATAGGCTTCGGTCGGCGCGTACAGGCGGAAGTAGCTGAACCAGTGCTTGCCGGGCACGGTTTGCACCCAGTTGTTCTCGAAGCCTTTGGGTGCGCTCGGGCCGAAGTACAGGTCCACCGAGCCATCGGCGTTTTTCTTCAGATCCTGGCGCGAGGACAGGTCGGCCTTGCGCTGCGGATTGTCGATCAGGCAACGGCTGTCGATGTCGTACACGGTCATCGACCAGAACTGCTTGGCCGGCGGGTTGGCGCCGACGTGCAGGCGATAGGTCTTGCCGCCGTCGAGCCAGTCACCCTTGCCGTCGGTGTAGGCGCCGAGGTAGGTCTGGCCGAGGCCAGGGGTCCTGGAAACCATGCCTTTGGTGTTGGTCACCGCTTCATAAAACCAGGCGCTGCGTTCCCACAACTGGTCGTAATAGGCCACGCGTTGCGACGGTTCGGCGATGTTCAACACCGTGTCCCAATGCCGGTCGGGCCAGTACTGCGCGTCAGGAAAGCGCTTGGCAAAGGTGTTGGCCTTGGCGATCAGTTCACCGACCTGCGCGCCGGACTCCAGGGCCTGACGCTGCTGGGTGTTGGGGTTGAAGGGTTTGTCCTTCTCGATGCCGAGACTGGCGAGCATCGCCATGTAGAAGCGGTCACGTTCATTCACCGGTTCTTTCTGGATGATCTGATGCAGCCGCTGCCAGTAAGCGATGCCGCGCGGCTGGGTGCCCGACCACTTTTTACCGTCAGGCGACAGCAGGCGGGTCTTGCTCGGCTCGGCGCGTTTGGCGTAGGGGTACATTTTGAATTGCTCGACCAGCGCCTTGCCCTTGGCTGGATCCGGATCCAGCACCCGGAAGCCCACCAGCACGTTCATGGTTTCCGATTTGGCCAGGTAATACTTGTCGGCATCGGCCGGTGGCTCCGCGCCCGGCGGCAGCACCAGGTATTTGCCGCCCTGGCCTTTGTCCGGGCCGGTCTGGCCCATGTCGATGATCGCCCGCTGCCAGAAATCGCCAATGCCGCCGGCGGTCGGTCCCGGTGGCAGTTCAATCACCAGCGGCCCGGTTTCGCTGAGGTCGACGAAGCCGAGAATGTACGGCGTGGTGGCGTTGGCGGTGATCACGCCGAGTTTGTCTTCGTAGCTGTTGAGCACCATCAGATCGCCGTTGCGTGCGCCAAGCTTGTCGCGAAACTCTTCCTGCCACTGCGCGTAGGACACCAGTGGCAAGGCCCACAGGTAACTTTGGGTCGCCTGCTGGAAATCCAGCTCGGCGTAGAGTCTGGCAATCGACTCATGGGCCGGCAGTTCGCCTTCCATGGCGATCTTGCCGATACGCGTGTCGAGCTCCTGAGCACCGACGCCGCAGCTGGCGAACAGGGTCATCAGACTGAATCCGGCGGCGCGTAAAGCGATGTGCATGGCGATGTCCTTATTTTCCGAATGTCACGTTGATCCCGGCGAACAGGGTGAACTGCGGCACGCCATCGCCTTTGCGTTCGACGGTCCACTGCGGTTCGAGGAAGGCGTTGAGAATATTGCTCCCGGACTTCCAGACTTTGCCCGCACCCAGGCCGATCGGGATGTAGTGAGTGTTGTTCTTCAGGTCGAACGTCCAGGTGCCGGTGGAGCGCAGGTACCAGCCTTTTTCCAGGTTATGAATGATGAACGGCTGCAGGGTTGCCGTTTCGACATGCGCGCGGTCGTGGTCGCCGGCGAACGAGCTTTGGTACTGCACCAGCGCACCGAGCAGGCCGCGGGGTGACGAATCGATCGCTACCGCAGCGAGGCCGGCCTGCCACTTGCCGGTGCCCAGTTCGTCCTCGGCAGCGGTCGGCGCGGTGATCTGCGGGCCGATGCCCAACTGCACGCCGTCGGTCTTGAGCAGGAAGATGTCGAACAGGTTGAGGTCGCCAATCCCCGTGCTGTAGCCGCCGTGCGGATCGGGGCGGGTGCTGATCGGCATCGTTGCGCGCAGTAGCTGCGGTACTCCGATGAAATCGTTGGGCGCAATCGGCAAAGTACCGCGCAGCAAGGCATCGTTGGTGTGCAGGTTGCTGTCGAACAGCTTCGGCGTGTAGTAATCCTGCAGGTTGGCGCCGGGCGCCAAGTTCAGCGGATTGTTGCTTTTGTTGGCCTCTTCGGCGTTATTCGCGAGAGCACAGAACACAGGCGCCAGCGAGCTCGCCAGCAGCAGGGCGCGAATCCCCAATTTTTTCGACATGATCCCCGTTTCCCTGGTGGCTACTGCATGGACGTCCTGGCGCTTCTCGGCCGTTGGACGTATTTCCTTTTTTATCAAGCCTGTAGGACACGTCTGATTGACGCTAGCAGCTAATGGGGAGTTAGCCAGTCGAAGGGATTAATTCTTTGGTTTTGTCTACGGGGTCTCAGTCGGGTGGTGAGCTGATCAATCAAATGTGTGGTGTCAGTGCAGACGCTTTCGCGGGCAAGCCACGCTCCCACAGGTATTGAAGCGCTCACAAATCCTGTGACCGACTCGATGCCTGTGGGAGCGTGGCTTGCCCGCGATGGCAATTTCAAATTCAACGTGGCGTTGGGTCAGGCATTTTTCTTTGCTTGCTCGCGCACACGCTCTTCCTGCGCTCGGGCTTCGGGGGTGAATTCGGCGCCGAAATCCTCGGCAGAGAAGATCTGGCGGATTTCGATATCAGAATCGCCCGGCATGGGATTGGGGCAGCGCTTGACCCATTCGATGGCTTCTTCTTTCGACTTCACTTCCCAGATCCAGTAGCCGGCCACCAGCTCCTTGGTTTCGATGAACGGGCCGTCGATGACCGTGCGCTTGTCGCCGGAGAAATGCACGCGCGCGCCTTTGCTGCTCGGGTGCAGGCCATTGCCGTCGATGAGGATGCCGGCCTTGACCAGCTCTTCGTTGAAGTTGCCCATGGCGGTGATCAGCTCTTCACTGGGCATGATGCCGGCTTCGGAATCGGCGCTGGCTTTGACAAGGATCATGAATCGCATGGTGGTTTCTCCGGGGAATGGGGTTGATTCACTGCTTAGTCGAACGGGCAGGGCGTGAATCGACACGTCTCTGAATAAAAGATGCAGTCCGGCGTTTTAACAAACGCAATCCGACACGCTGCAACTGCCAATGCAGGAGCTGCCGCAAGCTGCGATCTTTGCTCCTGTCGTTAAAAACCAACATCAAAAAATTACAGCCTTCGGCAGCTCCCAGTGCGTATTTCAATTCAGGATGTTTAAAAGTTGTTTCGATTTTGCGGAACGTTCCCACAAGGTTTTCAGGTTGTCCGTCGGACGTCGGGTCTCTAGCCTGTGTTCGTCGCTGCCAATTCAGCGACCGGGACTGGAAACCCCGATGGGTATTAGTGGCGCGTACACGCCTTTCATAACGTATCCTTGCGCACTTCGAATGTGTGCACTCCGTTATGGCGGCTGTGCGCGGGGGACCTTCGGGTCGTCCGGGTCGCCGCTGCCCGGGTTTCCAACCTGCGTACAGCTGCCACCTCTTCGTCCGGAAACCGAAGGGGCAGCTCCGACTATTCAGTGGAGTTACACCATGAAAAAACCAACACCCAACCCCCCAGAATCAGGCGCCGACACCACAACCCCTTACGCCTCAGTCGACAGTAAAAAACTCCACGAAGCCGCCGACCGCGCCCTCGACTACTACCTCAATCCCGCCGCCCGTATCATGTCTAGCGCCAACGAGCCGGAGTCCATGTACCTCGCCAATCCCAGGTACAGCACCGAATCTCTTTTAGCCAACGCCAGCGAAACACTCGGCTCGGCCAGCGAGATGCTCATCAACTTCGCTGCCTCGCTGGAAACCTCCCAGCGCAAAACAGCACTGGGCATTGCTCAGGTCGTCATGCTGGGGGAGTTAGCGGTAAATCAAGCACTGGATCACGTAGAACTTAAAGACTGATTGATCATGACCCTTCCCGCGCGCAGCAAAGCAATGCAGCCCTTGAGGCTCTGCGTCAGATTCGTGAGTTGGCGCACAGAGCTCTCTTGTTACATTCCTTTACCGCGCGTTGGAACGGTCAACGACCAACCAAAAAAGACTCTAGCCGGTCGTATTTTCTATCCAGTCCGGAGGTGCCATGGATACCCTGTTTTCCAAAACAAGATCGGGTAACATCCGCAGGTCGTGATATTCAATGGAGAGAAACGATGGCAGGAAAGCCAGTCGCAAGACTCGGAGATCCAGGTAGTCATGGTGGAAATATCAGCACTGGATCAAGTCCTATTTTTGTTAACTCGACTCCCGTAGCTTTGGTAGGAGATATCTATTCCTGCCCGATTCACGGCAGTAATCCCATAACAACGGGCGCCCCCCATGTTTTTGGGTTGGGAAAGGACGTTGCCCATGTCGGTTCCCAAACGGCGTGTGGAGCGACGATTACTGCTGGATCACCCGACACCTTCGTCGGTGATTCTGGTAGTGCTCCCGCCAGCTTCTTCTCGCAGTTTCTGAAAGAAAAGACTTTCGTCGAGTTTCAGTTGCTTAATGAAAGAGATGAACCTGTAGCCAACGAGGCGTATGAATTGACGCTTCCCGATGGAACCTTGATGACTGGCGTCCTCGACGAAAATGGCTTTGTGCATGTTGCAAATATTCCCAAGGGGAGTTGCAGCATAAAGTTTCCGAAACTTGAAGATACGGAACATCTTTAATGGTTCAGTCTACTAAAACTACCAGCACAACCCAGGCAGCAAAAAATACAGGCGCATCAGGGAAAACCACGAAAACCAATCAGGTGGTCGTATCCGGTGCGTATATGGAAGTACTGGTGGGTGGTCCCTACACCCGCGATAAAGAAGAGCATCCTTTCGGGCACGCGGCTTTACACGTGGTGGTCGGTAGCAAAGACATTACTTATGACTTTGGTCGCTATGGAAAAACCTGGGGCACGTTCGATAGCGAGGGCGAAGGCGTGTTGAACGTCTGGACGTCCTTCAAAGCGTATATCTCTGGTGAAAACAGTTTGGGGCGTACAACAACAGGTTTTGTTTATTTTTTGGAAAATGCAAAAGCCGAGGCTGTGATCGCTCATTTCGACGGTATTGTCGCCCAGCAAAAAGAACAGCGAAAAAAGACTGCCTCATCAGCTCGGTATGTCTTGCCATCGAACTATCATCCGACTACGAATAACTGCACAACCGTGACAATTGCAGGAGCAAAGGTTTCGGGAAAGTCAATTGTGCAGAACCCGGGGAAATTCAATGAGATGCGAGGTCTTTCTTTCATCGAAAGACAGGCAGCGCGTACGCAAAGTAGTCCGAAGGACGGTATTTTCATGCCTGCGGATTTACAAGCCATGCTCGAAGCGAATACCGAGGCCCCCTATGATAAGAAAAATGTTTACAAATAGACGTCTTGGCCTATGGCTGGTGGCAGTTTTATCCGTCAATGCGATTTTTTTGGCTTTTCTGATTTTTGGCGATATTGCGAAGGGGCACAATATGAAAATGATCAAAACTAAAGAACCGTTGCTGATTGAAGGGCCAAATGGCGACGAGAATTACTATGTCCTGCCTTTGGGTACTACCCTTTATCACGATAAAAGCTTTCCTGAAGGGCACGACCGTTATGTAGTGTATCTCAATCATAAAGGTGCAATTGCACACGAAGAAGTACCCATGAAGCCTGAGTATGGTGGTTCATTTATAGATCCGCTCTGGCTGGCCAATGTTGATGAGGAAACCTTGAAAGAAATTTTCAAACGGTTTCCGCTCTCCAAAACCGATATTGCCGCTGCTATCAAGGCCAATGAAATAACCAAGGATGATCTAGCCGACATCATCCGATCCATGCCCGACTGACCAATTCTTTTAGCTGTCGGTGAAACGAAGCTGCGATCTTTTGATCTTGATGAAAAGATAAAGTCAAAAGATCGCAGCCTTCGGCAGCTCCTACAGGGG
This sequence comes from Pseudomonas sp. YL2, assembly GCF_023063025.1. Classification (NCBI taxonomy): domain Bacteria; kingdom Pseudomonadati; phylum Pseudomonadota; class Gammaproteobacteria; order Pseudomonadales; family Pseudomonadaceae; genus Pseudomonas; species Pseudomonas sp. YL2. Next base: position 129,880 of record NZ_JAJSLU010000015.1, read on the forward strand.
GGGCGCGGTTGTATACAATTTTTTGCGCAGGCCCCTGACAATTTTCAGTCAGGGCATAGGTCGTCGGACAATTTCGTGGTTAACTTCGGCCTCTTGCATGCTCAATAACCACGTTAAGAAGGACTAAAGTCATGGCTCAAGTCACCCTCAAAGGCAACCCGGTTCAAGTCAACGGCCAGTTGCCACAAGCCGGTTCCAAGGCGCCAGCCTTTTCTCTGGTTGCCGGCAATCTGTCCGACGTTACCCTGAAAGACTTTGCCGGCAAGCGCAAAGTGCTGAACATCTTCCCAAGCGTTGATACCCCGACCTGCGCCACTTCGGTACGCAAGTTCAACGCTCAGGCCAACGAACTGGCCAACACCGTGGTGCTGTGCATCTCGGCTGACCTGCCATTCGCCCAAGCCCGTTTCTGCGGCGCCGAAGGTCTGGAAAACGTGCAGAACCTGTCGACCCTGCGCGGTGCCGAATTCATCGAAAACTACGGCGTAGCCATCGCTGACGGCCCGCTCAAAGGCCTGACCGCCCGTGCCGTGGTAGTGCTGGACGAGAACGACAACGTGCTGCACAGCGAACTGGTCAAGGAAATCGCTGAAGAGCCGAACTACGACGCAGCACTCGCCGTTCTGAAATAAGCGCTTTTACAATTGTTAACGGCCTGGCCCTGTCCAGGCCGTTTTCATTTGTGTATCAGTGTTTTGCCTCACACCTTGAAACGTAAGTTGAAGGTAAATTGCCGGTAAAGCTGCTTTGCTTAAATCCGATCAGTGCTTATCGTTCAGCCTCCCGTAAAAGAAGCCCACGCGCCCAATGGTTAATCAATCCATGCAATCGTCCCCTCGCAACTCCCGTCGCTGGCTGATCAGCCTGCTCGTCCTGTTGGTCATCGCCGTCCTGTGCTGGAAATTCTGGCCCGCCGGTTCGGCCCACAAGGAGGGCGCCGACAAGGCGGCGAGCGGTCATGCCGGACGTTCGGGGATGATGCGGCCGGGCTTCGGTGGCGCGGCCGGGCCGATTCCGGTGCGTGTGGCGCCGGCGGTCACGGGCGACTTCCCGCTGTATTACAAGGCACTGGGCACGGTGACTGCGCTCAACACCATCAACGTGCGCAGCCGGGTCGGCGGTGAACTGGTGAAGATCAATTTCGAGGAAGGGCAGATGGTCAAGGCCGGCGACCTGCTGGCAGAGATCGATCCGCGTCCGTACCAGAACGCCTTGCTCCAGGCTGAAGGCACTTTGCTGCAGAATCAGGCGCAGTTGAAAAACGCACAGGTCGATGTCGAGCGTTATCGCGGCCTGTACAAGGAAGACAGCATCGCCAAGCAAACCCTGGACACCGCCGAAGCACTGGTCGGCCAGTACCTGGGCACGGTCAAGACCAATCAGGCGGCGGTCAACGACGCCAAGCTCAATCTCGAATTCACCAAGATCCGCGCACCGATTGCCGGTCGCGTCGGTCTGCGTCAGGTCGACGTCGGCAACCTCGTCGCCGCCAACGACACCACGTTCCTTGCGGTGATCACTCAGACCCAACCGATCAGCGTGGTCTTCACCTTGCCGGAAAACAGCCTCGAAACCGTATTGGCTCGCTACCACAGCGGCGCCAAACTGCCGGCCGAGGCATGGGATCGCGGCGATACCAAGATCCAGGCCAGCGGTGTGCTGCAAAGCCTCGACAACCAGATCGACGTCGCCACCGGCACCCTGAAATTCAAGGCCCGTTACGATAACCGCGACCAGTCGCTGTTCCCCAATCAGTTCGTCAACGTCCATCTGCTGGCCGATACCTTGAAAGGCGTGGTACTCGCACCGTCGGCGGCGATTCAGTTCGGCACCAACGGCACGTTCGTTTACGCATTGGACGGCGACAAGAAAGTCACCATCCGCCAGTTGAAGATCGGCGCCAGTGACGGCACCAACACCGTGGTCACCGAAGGCCTCGCCGCGGGCGATCGCGTGGTGCTGGAAGGCACCGACCGCCTGAAGGAAGGCAGCGAAGTGGAAGTGGTCAACGACAGCAATGACGTGCCGACCACCCCGACCGGGCACCTGCAGGGCAAACCCGCCGCCAGTGCACCGGACGCCGCTGCGGCTGACAAGGCCAAGAAGGGCGCATGAACATTTCGCGGCTGTTCATCCTCCGTCCGGTAGCCACCACCCTGAGCATGCTGGCCATTGTTCTGGCCGGCCTGATTGCTTATCGCCTGCTGCCGGTCTCGGCATTGCCGCAGGTCGATTATCCGACCATTCGCGTCATGACCCTGTACCCCGGCGCCAGTCCGGACGTGATGACCAGTGCCGTCACCGCGCCGCTCGAACGTCAGTTCGGGCAGATGCCGGGCCTGACGCAAATGGCCTCGACCAGCTCCGGCGGCGCCTCGGTGCTGACCCTGCGTTTCAGCCTCGACATCAACATGGACGTCGCCGAACAGCAGGTGCAAGCCGCGATCAACGCCGCGACCAACCTGCTGCCGACCGACCTGCCGGCGCCGCCGGTGTACAACAAGGTCAACCCGGCGGATACCCCGGTGCTGACCTTGGCGATCACCTCGAAAACCATGCTGCTGCCCAAGCTCAATGACCTGGTCGATACGCGCATGGCGCAGAAGATCGCCCAGATCAGCGGCGTCGGCATGGTCAGCATTGCCGGCGGTCAGCGGCAGGCGGTGCGGATCAAGGTCAACCCGGAAGCCCTCGCGGCGAACAGCCTGAACCTGGAAGACGTGCGCACCCTGATCGGCGCGTCCAATGTCAACCAGCCAAAAGGTAACTTCGACGGCCCGACCCGGGTCTCGATGCTCGACGCCAACGACCAACTGACGTCGCCCAAGGACTACGCCAACCTGATCCTCGCCTACAAGAACGGCGCGCCGCTGCGTCTGAAGGATGTGGCGGAAATCGTCGACGGTGCGGAGAACGAACGTCTCGCCGCGTGGGCCAACCAGAATCAGGCAGTGCTGCTCAATATCCAGCGTCAACCGGGCGCCAACGTGATCGAGGTGGTCGACCGGATCAAGGCCTTGCTGCCGAGCATCACCGACAATCTGCCGGCCGGCCTCGACGTTACCGTGCTCACCGACCGCACCCAGACCATCCGCGCCTCGGTCACCGACGTACAACACGAACTGCTGATCGCCATTGCGTTGGTGGTGATGGTGACGTTCCTGTTTCTGCGGCGTGCCAGTGCGACGATCATCCCGTCGGTGGCGGTGCCGCTGTCGCTGATCGGTACGTTTGGCGTGATGTATTTGGCCGGCTTCTCGGTCAACAACCTGACCTTGATGGCGCTGACCATCGCCACCGGTTTTGTGGTCGACGATGCGATCGTGATGCTGGAGAACATCGCGCGTTTCATCGAGGAGGGTGATAGCCCGATGCAGGCAGCGCTGAAAGGCGCCAAACAGATCGGTTTCACTTTGATTTCGCTGACCCTGTCGCTGATCGCGGTACTGATTCCACTGCTGTTCATGGCTGACGTGGTCGGACGACTGTTTCGCGAGTTCGCCATCACTCTGGCGGTAGCGATCCTGATTTCGCTGGTGGTCTCGCTGACCCTGACGCCGATGATGTGCGCGCGCTTGCTCAAACGTGAGCCGGAAGCCCACGAGCAGGGCCGCTTCTACCGGGCCACCGGCGGCTTCATCGACTGGATGATCGCCGCGTACGGGCGCAAGTTGCAGTGGGTGCTCAAACACCAGCCGCTGACCCTGTTGGTGGCTATCGGTACGCTGGCGCTGACGGTGTTCCTATATATGGTGGTGCCAAAGGGCTTTTTCCCGGTGCAGGACACCGGGGTGATCCAGGGCATCTCCGAAGCGCCGCAGTCGATTTCCTTCGCGGCCATGGGCGAGCGTCAGCAGGCGCTGGCCAAGGTGATTCTCGAAGATCCGGCGGTGGAGAGCCTGTCGTCCTACATCGGCGTCGACGGCGACAACGCCACGCTCAACAGCGGTCGCCTGCTGATCAACCTCAAGCCCCACGGCCAGCGTGACCTGAGCGCCACCGAGGTGATCGCGCGCCTGCAACCGCAACTGGACAAACTGGTCGGTATCCGCCTGTTCATGCAGCCGGTGCAGGATCTGACCATCGAGGATCGGGTCAGCCGCACCCAGTACCAGTTCAGCATGTCCTCACCGGATGCCGAGCTGCTCAGCCAGTGGAGCGGGCGTCTGGTCGAGGCTTTGGCCCAGCGTCCGGAACTGACCGACGTCGCCAGCGACTTGCAGGATAAAGGCCTGCAGGTCTATCTGGTGATCGACCGTGATGCGGCTTCGCGCCTCGGTGTCTCGGTGCAGAACATCACCGATGCGCTGTATGACGCCTTCGGCCAGCGGCAGATCTCGACCATTTACACCCAGGCCAGCCAGTACCGCGTGGTGCTGCAGGCGCAGGCCGGGGAGAAGATCGGCCCGGCGGCGCTGGATCAGATTCACGTCAAGACCACTGACGGTGCGCAGGTGCGCCTGTCGAGCCTGGCCCATGTCGAGGAGCGTCAGGCGCAACTGGCGATCACCCACATCGGCCAGTTCCCGGCGGTGATGATGTCGTTCAACCTGGCGCCCGGTGTGGCGCTGGGACATGCGGTGGACATCATCGATCAGGTGCAGAAGGACATCGGCATGCCGATTGGCGTGCAGACCCAGTTTCAGGGCGCGGCCGAAGCGTTCCAGGCGTCGCTGTCGAGCACCTTGCTGCTGATTCTGGCGGCGGTGGTGACCATGTACATCGTGCTCGGCGTGCTTTACGAAAGTTACATCCACCCGATCACCATCCTGTCGACCCTGCCGTCGGCGGCGGTGGGTGCCTTGCTCGCGTTGCTGCTCAGTGGCAATGACCTGGGGATGATCGCGATCATCGGCATCATCCTGTTGATCGGTATCGTCAAGAAAAACGCGATCATGATGATTGACTTCGCCCTCGACGCCGAACGCACCCAGGGCATGGCGCCGGAGCAGGCGATCTATCAGGCGGCGCTGCTGCGCTTCCGGCCGATTCTGATGACCACTCTGGCAGCATTGTTCGGCGCGGTGCCGTTGATGCTCGCCACTGGTTCCGGGGCTGAGTTGCGTCAACCACTGGGTCTGGTGATGGTCGGCGGCTTGTTGGTGAGCCAGGTGCTGACCCTGTTCACCACGCCGGTGATCTACCTGTATTTCGATCGCCTCGGTCGGCGCTTTGGCAAGACCAATGCCGACCGCGAAGAGGTTTCGGTATGACTGTCCGTACACATATCCCTTGTAGGAGTGAGCCTGCTCGCGATGGCGGTATGCCTGCCTCTACCGATATTGAATGTGCCGACCTCATCGCGAGCAGGCTCACTCCTACTGGGGAGTGCGGTGAAATTAAGGATCTTGGTCAATGAACCTCTCCGGTCCTTTCATCAAGCGCCCGGTCGCGACCATGCTCCTGAGTCTGGCGATCATGCTGCTGGGCGGTGTCAGTTTCGGTCTGTTGCCGGTGTCGCCGCTGCCGCAAATGGACTTCCCGGTGATCGTGGTTCAGGCCAGTCTGCCCGGCGCCAGTCCCGAGGTGATGGCGTCCACGGTGGCGACGCCGCTGGAGCGCTCGTTCGGCGCGATTGCTGGCGTCAACACCATGAGCAGCCGTTCCAGCCAGGGTTCGACCCGGGTCATTCTGCAATTTGACCTCGACCGTGATATCAACGGCGCGGCGCGGGAAGTGCAGGCGGCGATCAACGCTTCACGCAACCTGTTGCCGAGCGGGATGCGCAGCATGCCGACCTACAAGAAGGTCAACCCGTCGCAGGCGCCGATCATGGTGCTGTCGCTGACCTCGGATGTGCTGGAAAAAGGCCAGCTCTACGACCTGGCCTCGACCATCCTCTCGCAGAGCCTGTCCCAGGTGCAGGGTGTCGGTGAAGTGCAGATCGGCGGCAGTTCGCTGCCGGCGGTGCGTATCGAACTTGAACCGCAGGCGCTGAACCAGTACGGCGTGGCGCTCGACGATGTGCGTAAGACCATCGCCGGGGCCAACGTGCGCCGGCCCAAGGGCTCGGTCGAAGACGGCGAGCGCCTGTGGCAGATCCAGGCCAACGACCAGTTGGAGAAGGCCAAGGATTACGAGTCGCTGATCATCCATTACAAGGACGGTGCGGCCCTGCGTCTGAAGGACGTGGCCAAGGTCAGCGACGGCGTCGAAGACCGTTACAACAGCGGCTTCTTCAACGATGACGCGGCGGTATTGCTGGTGATCAACCGTCAGGCTGGCGCCAACATCATCGAGACGGTCAACGAGATCAAGGCGCAGTTGCCGGCGTTGCAAGCGGTGCTGCCGGCCAGCGTCAAACTGAACCTGGCGATGGACCGCTCGCCGGTGATCAAGGCCACACTGCACGAAGCGGAAATGACCCTGCTGATCGCTGTGGCGCTGGTGATTCTGGTGGTGTTCCTGTTTCTCGGGAATTTCCGCGCCTCGCTGATTCCGACGCTGGCAGTGCCGGTGTCGCTGGTCGGCACCTTCGCGGTGATGTACCTCTATGGCTTCTCGCTGAACAACTTGTCGCTGATGGCGCTGATTCTGGCTACCGGGCTGGTGGTGGACGATGCCATCGTGGTGCTGGAGAACATCTCCCGGCACATCGACGAAGGCGTCAAACCGATGCAGGCTGCCTACCTCGGGGCCAAGGAAGTCGGATTCACCTTGCTGTCGATGAACGTGTCGCTGGTGGCGGTGTTCCTGTCGATCCTGTTCATGGGCGGAATTGTCGAGAGCCTGTTCCGCGAGTTTTCCATCACCCTGGCAGCAGCCATCGTGGTGTCGCTGGTGGTCTCGCTGACCCTGACGCCAATGCTCTGCGCGCGCTGGCTCAAGCCGCACACGCCGGGCCAGGAAAACCGCCTGCAACGCTGGAGCCGTCGCGCCAACGACTGGATGGTCGGCAAATACGCGACCAGCCTCGATTGGGTGCTGCGCCACCGCCGTCTCACTTTGCTCAGTCTGATCATTACGGTCGGGGTCAACGTCGCGCTGTACGTGGTGGTGCCGAAGACCTTCATGCCGCAGCAGGACACCGGCCAGTTGATCGGTTTCGTCCGGGGTGACGACGGTCTGTCGTTCAGCGTGATGCAGCCGAAAATGGAAACCTTCCGCCGTGCCGTGCTCAAGGACGAAGCAGTGGAAAGCGTCGCCGGGTTCATCGGCGGCACCAACGGCACCAATAACGCGTTCATGCTGGTACGCCTGAAGCCGATCAAGGAGCGCAACCTGTCGGCGCAGAAAGTCATCGAGCGCCTGCGCAAGGAAATGCCCAAGGTGCCCGGCGCCCAGTTGATGCTGATGGCCGATCAGGATCTGCAATTCGGCGGTGGTCGCGAGCAGACCACCTCGCAATACAGCTACATCCTGCAAAGCGGGGATCTGGGGGCGTTGCGCGAGTGGTACCCGAAAGTGGTGACCGCGCTGCGCGCACTGCCGGAGCTGACCGCCATTGATGCTCGCGAGGGGCGTGGCGCGCAACAGGTGACGCTGATTGTCGACCGCGATCAGGCCAAGCGCCTCGGGGTCGACATGAACATGGTCACGGCGGTGCTGAACAACGCCTACAGCCAGCGGCAGATTTCGACGATCTACGACAGCCTCAACCAGTATCAGGTGGTGATGGAGGTCAATCCGAAATACGCGCAGGATCCGGTGACGCTCAATCAGGTGCAGGTGATTACCGCTGACGGTGCGCGGATTCCGTTGTCGACCATCGCCCATTACGAAAACAGCCTGGAAGACGACCGTGTCAGCCACGAAGGCCAGTTCGCTTCCGAAAGCATCGCGTTTGACATGGCTGAAGGCGTGACCGTGGAGCAGGGCAGTGCCGCGATCGAACGGGCGATTGCCAAGGTCGGTCTGCCGGAAGACGTGATCGCGAAAATGGCCGGCACCGCCGATGCCTTTGCCGCGACGCAGAAGAGTCAGCCGTTCATGATCCTCGGCGCGTTGCTGGCGGTGTATCTGGTGCTCGGTGTGCTGTATGAAAGCTACATTCACCCACTGACGATTCTTTCGACCTTGCCCTCGGCCGGGGTCGGTGCGTTGCTGTCGATCTATGCGCTGGGCGGCGAGTTCAGCCTGATTTCGCTGCTCGGATTGTTCCTGTTGATCGGGGTGGTGAAGAAAAACGCGATCCTGATGATCGACCTGGCGCTGCAACTGGAACGCCATCAGGGCCTGTCGCCGCTGGAGTCGATCCGCAGTGCCTGCCTGCAACGGCTGCGGCCGATTCTGATGACCACCCTGGCGGCCATCCTCGGCGCCTTGCCGTTGCTGCTCGGCCGCGCGGAAGGCGCAGAAATGCGCCAGCCTTTGGGCCTGACCATCATCGGCGGCCTGATCTTCAGCCAGGTCCTGACCCTTTACACCACGCCTGTGGTTTACCTCTATCTCGACAAGCTGCGCCACCGCTTCAACAAGTGGCGTGGCGTGCGTACTGACGCCGCTCTGGAAACTCCGCTATGACTGACCGTTCGCTTCTCAATCTGGCCACTGCGCGCGGCTCGCGCCTGTTGAGCCTGTCGCTGTGCGTGGCGATGCTCAGTGCCTGCGCTGTGGGCCCGGACTATCAGCGTCCGCAGACCGCCGAGGTCGCGCAATACAAAGAGGCCAAAGGCTGGCGTCAGGCCAATCCGAGCGATTCGCTGGCGCGCGGTGCCTGGTGGGAGTTGTATGGCGATCAGCAACTCAATGGCCTGATCGAAAAACTCAACAGTTCCAACCAGACCGTGGCGCAATCCGAAGCCCAGTTTCGTCAGGCCCAGGCCTTGGTGCGGAGTGCCCGTGGAGCGTTTTATCCCAGTGTCGACCTGAGCGTGGGCAAGACCCGCTCCAGCCAGGGCACCGGCAGCAGCAGTTCGAGCCTGAGCAGTTCCGCCAGCGGCATTCGCGACACCTACAACGCGCAGTTGGGCGTGAGTTGGGAAGCGGATATCTGGGGCAAGTTGCGCCGTGGCCTGGAAGCCAATGAGGCCAGCGCCCAGGCGAGTTTTGCCGATCTGGCCGCGATGCGTCTGAGCCAGCAGTCGGAGCTGGTGCAGAACTACCTGCAACTGCGGGTCATCGACCAACAGAAACGCCTGCTCGAAGCCACCGTCGCGGCCTACGAAAAATCCCTGCAAATGACCCAGAACCAGTACCGCGCGGGGATTTCCGGGCGTGATGCGGTGGCGCAGGCACAGACCCAGTTGAAAACCACCCAGGCCGATCTGGTGGATCTGATCTGGCAGCGGGCGCAGTTTGAAAATGCCATCGCCGTGCTCACCGGGCAGGCGCCGGCCGAATTCAGCATCGCCGAAACGCAGAACATTCCAAACCTGCCGCAGATTCCCCTGAGCCTGCCTTCGCAACTGCTGGAACGGCGCCCGGACATCGCTTCGGCGGAGCGCTCGGTAATCGCCGCCAACGCCAATATCGGTGTGGCCAAAGCCGCGTACTACCCCGATCTGACCTTAAGCATGAGCGGCGGCTACAGCAGCAGTACCTCGAAAAATCTTTTAACGCTGCCGAACCGTTTCTGGTCGGTCGGGCCGAAACTGAACTTGCCGATATTCGACGGTGGCATCCGTTCGGCCGAAGTTGATCGCACCGAGGCGGCGTACGACCAGACCGTCGCCAAGTATCGCCAGACCGTGCTCGACGGCTTCCGTGAAGTGGAAAACTATCTGGTGCAATTGAAGGTGTATGAAGACGAAGCGGCGGTGCGTCAGGAAGCACTGGATGCGGCGCGCGACTCGCTGCGTCTGACCCAGAATCAGTACAAGGCCGGGTTGATTGCCTACATCGATGTGGTCGTGGTGCAGGCCACGGCGCTGAGCAACGAGCGCACTGTGCTGAACATTCTGCAGAGCCGCTTGATCGCCAGCGTGCAATTGATTGCGGCGCTGGGTGGCGGCTGGGACGGACAACTCGATGTCAGCGACAATCGCTGATCCGTTAGAGCGAGCCTGCTCGCGAAGGCGTCAGTTCGGTCGATATCTGCGATGAACGTGCTGGCTTTTTCGCGAGCAGGCTCGCTCCCACATCAATCGCGCTGATTGCCGGAATCCTGGGAACGAGGCCCGGGCCAGAGCCTCGCAAAACCATCAAACAAGCGTTTCATCGGCTTGATGGCAAAATGATTACTTTGTCAGTGCGTTCTTCTGCGCAATCAGTACAATCGCCGCATTTGCCCGGCCGAGAATGGACGCAGTACGGCGCGGGTGGTCGCGAGAATCTTCATGCTCATCGGTAATTATTCCTTCACCCTGGTTTTCATTTCTTTGTGTGTGGCGATCCTCGCGTCCTACACCGCGCTCGATCTGACCGGGCGCATCGCCAGCGCCCGTGGGCGCGCAGTGCATTTCTGGACGGCCGGCGGTGCACTGGCGATGGGGGTCGGCGTCTGGTCGATGCACTTCATCGGCATGTTGGCCTTCAAGCTGCCGATCGACTTGGGCTACGACATTGCGATTACCGCGCTGTCGCTGCTGATTGCCGTGCTGTCCTGCGGGTTTGCCCTGTGGCTGGTCAGCCAGCCGAAACTGCCGATTTGGCAATTGGCCTTTGGCGCTTTGGTCATGGGCGCCGGCATCAGTGCAATGCATTACACCGGCATGGCCGCGCTGCGCATGACGCCTGGCATCGATTACGACCCGACCCTGTTCGGCGCCTCATTGCTGATCGCGGTCGGGGCCTCGGCGGCGGCGTTATGGATCGCCTTCCGCCTGCGCCAGCACTCGCCTTATGTGCGTCTGATTCGTGGTGGTGCGGCAGTGATCATGGGCATCGCGATTGTCGGCATGCACTACACCGGCATGGCCGCCGCGCAATTTCCTGACGGCAGTTTCTGCGGTGCAACGCTCGACGGCCTCAAGGGCAACGGCCTCGACAATCTGGTGCTGATCACCACGCTGGCGGTGCTGTCGATCGCCTTGCTCACTTCGATTCTCGATGCGCGCCTTGAAGCGCGTACCGCCGACCTGGCGCATTCGCTGACCCTGGCCAACCGTGAACTGACGCAACTGGCATTGCACGACACCCTGACCGGTCTGCCGAACCGTATGCTGCTGGACGACCGGATTAATCAGGCGATGAAGAAGGTCGAGGAGCAGGGCGGTTGTTTTGCGTTGATGTTTATCGATCTGGACGGTTTCAAACCGGTCAACGATGCCTTCGGCCACCACATGGGTGACCAGTTGCTGCGTGAAGTCGGGGTGCGCCTGCGCGAAGATCTGCGCAGTCAGGATACGCTCGCGCGAATTGGCGGCGACGAGTTCGTGCTGCTGGTGCGTCTGAGCGAACCCGACGATGCTCTGGGGCTGGCCGCGCGTCAGGTCGGGTTGCTCGGTCAGGCGTTCCGCGTGGCCGAGCACGACTTGCAGATTTCTGCCAGCGTCGGCATTGCCCTGTACCCGGGCAACGGCCTGAGCGCCCAGGAACTGCTGATGAATGCCGACGCGGCGATGTATCACGCCAAGGGCAGCGGCAAAAACGGTTACAGCTTCTTCGATGCTTCGATGAACAGCAACGCGCGCAAGCAACTGCAGCTGTTGCAGGACCTGCGCGCCGCGCTGGAACACAGTCAGTTCAGCCTGTATTTCCAGCCCAAATTCGACGCCATCAGTGGTCGTCCGGTCGGTGCCGAAGCGCTGCTGCGCTGGCAACATCCGACCCAGGGCATGTTGCTGCCCGACAAATTTATCGATCTGGCAGAGAAGACCGGCCTGATCATCGCCATCGGTGAATGGGTGCTCAATGAAGCTTGCCGGCAGATGCGCGAATGGTACGTGCTCGGTTACACCGACTGGCGCATTGCGGTGAACCTCTCGGCCTTGCAGTTCTGCCACGCGGGGCTGGTGCAGAGCGTGGCCAAGGCGCTGGCGACCCACCACCTGCCGGCCAACAGCCTGACCCTGGAAATCACCGAAACCACGGCCATGAGCGACGCGGATGCGAGCATGAAGGTGTTGCAGGAGTTGTCCGACATGGGCGTCGACCTGTCGATCGACGACTTCGGCACCGGTTATTCGAGCCTGATGTACCTCAAGCGTTTGCCGGCCAACGAGCTGAAGATCGACCGCGGTTTTGTCCGCGATCTGGAGCATGACAGCGATGACGCGGCCATCGTCTCGGCGATTGTGGCGTTGGGCCAGGCACTCGGTTTGCGCATTGTTGCCGAGGGGGTGGAGACTGGCGTACAGCAGGACTTCCTCACGCAGTTGGGCTGTGATTCGTTGCAGGGCTATCTGTTGGGCCATCCGATGCCGGCGGATCGCTTCATGCAGAACATTGCCCGTGGAGAGGCTCTGGCGGCTGTCTGACTGCATTCTGTGGCGAGGGAGCTTGCTCCCGCTGGGGCGCGAAGCGGCCTCGTTTTTACTCGGTTTTACTGTGTTGCCCGGAATCACGGCTGCTTCGCAGCCGAGCGGGAGCAAGCTCTCTCGCCACAAAAAACATCTCAGTCTCATGCAGGGTTTTGTCTTTGACAGAGCCCATGCAAAACCGCCCAATGGCGGTTATTCTTCAACCCGACTGTCAAGTGTGCATTGGGGGGAAGGGCCAACATGGATAAAGTCATGGTAATCACCGGTGGCGGGCGCGGAATTGGCGCCGCTACGGCGTTGTTGGCTGCCGGGCAGGGCTATCGGATCTGCATCAACTATCAGTCGGATGAACAGGCCGCGCAAAGCGTGCTGGAGCAAGTGCGGGCGCTGGGGGCGCAAGCCATTGCGGTACGCGCCGATGTCAGCATCGAAGACGAAGTGATCGCGCTGTTTCAGCGGGTCGACACCGAACTGGGGCGGGTCACCGCGCTGGTGAACAACGCCGGCACCGTCGGGCACAAGTCGCGGGTCGATGAAATGTCCGAATTTCGCATTCTCAAGATCATGAAAACCAACGTCTTGGCGCCGATTCTCTGCGCCAAGCACGCGATCCTGCGCATGTCGCCCAAACACGGCGGGCAGGGCGGCAGCATCGTCAACGTCTCCTCGGTCGCCGCGCGCCTGGGCTCGCCCAACGAGTACGTCGACTACGCCGCGTCCAAAGGCGCACTCGACACCTTCACCATCGGTTTGTCCAAGGAAGTGGCGGGCGAGGGGATTCGCGTCAACGCGGTGCGTCCGGGCTATATCTATACCGATTTCCATGCATTGAGCGGCGATCCGGATCGAGTCAGCAAGCTTGAGTCGGCGATCCCGATGGCCCGGGGCGGACGCCCGGACGAGGTGGCGGAAGCGATCATCTGGTTGTTGTCGGACAAGGCTTCTTATGCGACCGGGACGTTTGTTGATCTGGGTGGTGGGCGCTGATCGTTGGGATTTGTGTTGCCTGATATGGCCTCTTCGCGAGCAAGGCCGCCCCCACAGGTGGCCGCGCTTTTTCCGGAGGGAAGGGGTCCACCGTGGGGGCGGGGGTGGTCCGGGAGGCGCCA
>NZ_JAJSLU010000015.1:143300-158776 GCF_023063025.1 Pseudomonas sp. YL2
GCTCCCACAGTAGACCGCGTTTCTCCAGATGGAATGCGGTCTACTGTGGGAGCGGGCTTGCTCGCGAAGGCGTCATAAGCGGCAACATCTGTCTGTCAGAACGACCGCACAATCCGCCCCAACGTCTCCATCGCCTTCTCCGAATCCTCGGTCCACGGGCTGCCGTAGTTCAGGCGAATGCAGTTCCTGAACCGCTGAGTCGGCGAGAAAATCGGCCCCGGTGCGATGCTGATGCCCTGCGCCAATGCCATCTGAAACAACTTCAACGAATCCATCTGCGGTGGCAGTTCCAGCCACAGGAAGTAGCCGCCTGCCGGCTGGCTGACGCGGGTCTGCGCCGGGAAATACCGAGCGATCGCTGCGAGCATCGCACTTTGCTGTTCTTCCAGGGCATAGCGCAGTTTGCGCAGGTGGCGATCATAGCCGCCGTGTTGCAGGTAGTCGGCGATGGCCGCTTGCGCCGGCATCGAGGCACAGAGCGAGGTCATCAGTTTCAGCCGTTCGATTTTCTGTGCGTAACGCCCGGCGGCGACCCAGCCGATGCGGTAGCCGGGTGCCAGGCTCTTGGCGAATGAACCGCAGTGCATCACCAGCCCCTCGGTGTCGAAGGCCTTGGCCGGTTTCGGTGCTTGCTGGCCGTAATAGAGCTCCGCGTAGACGTCGTCCTCGATCAGCGGCACCTGATGCCGGCGCAGCAGTTCCACCAGTTCCTGTTTCTTCGCCTCGGGCATGGTCGCGCCCATCGGGTTCTGGAAACTGGTCATGCACCAGCAGGCCTTGATCGGATGGCGTTCAAGCGTTTGCGCCAGTACGCCAAGATCGATGCCGTCGCGCGGGTGCACGGGGATTTCCACGGCTTTGAGTTTCAGGCGCTCCAGCACTTGCAGGCTGGCATAGAACGCCGGGGCTTCGATGGCTACCAGATCGCCCGGTTCGGTGACCGCTTGCAGGCACAGATTCAGCGCTTCGAGGGCGCCATTGGTGATCAGCAGTTCTTCCATCGGCAGCATCAACCCGCCGACCATGTAGCGCAGGGCGATCTGTCGGCGCAGTTGCGGATTGCCCGGCGACATGTCGGTGACCACCATGCGCGGGTCCATCTCCCGCGCCGCACTGGCCAGCGAACGTGACAGCCGTTGCAATGGGAACAGGGTCGGGCTGGGGAACGCCGAGCCGAAGGGCACGGTGCTCGGGTCCTTGATCGATTCCAGCACCGAAAACACCAGTTCGCTGACGTCGACTTCGGTGGAGTCGTTGACGTGGCTGCTGATCACCGGCTCCGAGAACGGACTCGGTGCGTGGGTGTTGACGAAGTAGCCGGAGCGCGGCCGCGCGCGAATCAGGCCGCGACGTTCCAGCAGGTAATAGGCCTGGAACACTGTGGACGGGCTGACCCCGTAAGTCTGGCTGGCGTAGCGCACCGACGGCACCCGTTGCCCGGGGCCGAGGACGCCGGAGCGGATCAGTTCAGCGATGTCGTCGGCGAATTTTTCGTAGCGTTTCATCGGTATCCCGCGATGGACTGAATTCGGATTGCTTGTTGTGGCGAGGGAGCTTGCTCCCGCTGGGCTGCGCAGCGGCCCCAAAAGCTTGTGAGTGCTGCGCACTCAAGCGGGAGCAAGCTCCCTCGCCACAGGTATCGCAGTGTCAAAAGAGAGCTGCATCTTAAAGGCTCAGCGATTCATCGGCGCCACAAACCTGCTTTTCGCCACGCTATAAATCTCGGGCTCGTCGCTGTCGGCGATCTTGAAGCTCAAGGTCTGCGAGCTGCTGGCCGGACGCTCGGTGGTCATCGCCACCGATACCGGCACATCGACAATCTCCCCCGGCGCCAGGCTCAGTTCGGTCTTGCCCTGCAACTGGAAGCCGTCGCCCTCCATCAGGCTCAGGGTGTAGTCCTGGCGCTGTTGGGTCTTGTTGATGACCTTGAGGGTGTAGATGTTCTCGATCTGGCCCTGACCGTTTTCGCGGAACAGCCCGCGATCCTTGGTCACGTCCAGCGAGACCATCGGCCGCTCAACCAAGGCCAGCGCCAGGGCGCCGATCATCACCAGCAGCACCGCGACATAACCGATCAGCCGTGGTCGCAGCAGATGGGTCTTGCCACCCTGCAATTCGCGCTCGGAACTGTAGCGGATCAGGCCGCGCGGGTAATTCATTTTGTCCATGATCGAATCACAGGCGTCGATGCACGCCGCGCAGCCGATGCATTCCATCTGCAGGCCGTCGCGGATGTCGATGCCGGTCGGGCAGACCTGCACGCACAACTGGCAATCGATGCAATCACCGAGGCCGGCTTCGGCGGGTTTCACGTCGCGTTTGCGCGGGCCACGGTTTTCGCCACGGGCGACGTCGTAGGAAATCGCCAGGGTGTCCTTGTCGAACATCACGCTCTGGAACCGCGCATACGGGCACATATGCATGCACACCGCTTCGCGCAGCCAACCGGCGTTGATGTAAGTGGCGGCGGTGAAGAACAGAACCCAGAACAGACTGACCCCGCCGATCTGCAGGGTGAACAGCTCTTCGGCCAGCGGCCGGATCGGCGTGAAGTAGCCGACAAACGTCAGCCCGGTCATCACGCTGATCGCCAGCCACAGAGTGTGCTTGGCCGCGCGCCGGGCCAGTTTGTTCAGGCCCCAGGGCGCCGCTTGTAGTTTGATCCGCTGGTTGCGTTCGCCTTCGGTGACTTTTTCGCACCACATGAAGATCCATGTCCACGAGCTCTGCGGGCAGGTGTATCCACACCAGACCCGGCCAGCGAACACGGTGATGGCGAACAGGCCGAACGCGGCAATGATCAGCAGTGCCGAGAGCAAGATGAAATCCTGTGGCCAGAAGGTCGCGCCGAAGATATGGAATTTGCTTTCGGCCAAGTCCCACAGTACGGCCTGACGACCGCCCCAGTTCAGCCACACGGTGCCGAAGAACAGCAGAAACAGAACGCCCGCGCCGCTGATGCGCAAGGTACGGAACAGGCCGGTGAAACTGCGGGTGTGGATGTGATTGTCGGTGGAGCCGGCCTTCGCCTTCATCGGGCGACCAGGCACATTTTTTATGGTGGGGCTTGCTTCTACGGTTCGGACGGGGATTTGTTCGCTCATGGTCATTCGCTCATCAGCCTCCATCAGGCGGACGAACTATGAGCGCCGATCTGTTTGCATAACAGACTCAGCTATTTGAATAAAAAGCGTATCAGATGGCGTTTGGTACACATCCTGCGACAACTTGAAGCAGCCCGCAGACGCAGGCGCAAACGCCTATCGCAGACGTCTGCGCCGGATGTTGATCCGGGTCAGTCAAATCACCGAATCACTCTCGTCGGCCTTCAGGTGCTTGCGACCGTCTTTCGCGCCAGCGACGGTCAAGGCATCCGCCTCTGCTTCGGTGATGTAAACGCGCCGGCCTTCAATCTCAACGAACGACATGGCTTTTTCGCTATCGGTTTTGACTTCCAGCGTGTCGCAGATACGAATTTCTTCGCCATTTTCGACGGTGAAAAAACACACTTTTGCTTCGGGATTGGATTCATCGATTCGAACGGGCATGAGGCTGTCCTTTTTTCATGAGTACCTGAAAGGTTAGGGCGCGTGCTTTGCCGATCGTTCTGCGCAACTGATTAATGGTCGCTGCTGTCCATCCACTAACGACCAATAAGAAAGGACGGAGCGATGAACGCCTGGTGGCATGAAGTGTGGGTGACGCTGCAAGCGGAGTTCGCCGATGTCGGCGATGCCTCGCAACTGACGCGCATCACCGTGCGCCTGTTGATGGCGGCGGTGCTGGGCGGAATTCTCGGTTTCGAACGCGAGCATAAGGGCAAGGCTGCCGGGGTGCGTACGCACATGCTGGTGGCGTTGGGGGCGGCGCTGTTTGTGCTGGTGCCGCAGACCTCAGGGGCCGAATCCGATGCGATGAGCCGGGTGTTGCAGGGAGTGATCGCCGGGATCGGCTTTCTCGGTGCCGGTACGATTTTGAAGAATCAGGAAGGTGACGAAGGGCATGTGAAAGGACTGACCACGGCAGCCGGGTTGTGGATGACGGCGGCGATCGGCGTGGCGGCCGGGTTGGGCAGGGAAGCGACGGCGCTGCTCAGCACTTTGCTGGCGCTGGGGATTTTCAGCGTGATGCCACGGGTGGTCAGGATGTTTGAGAAGGATGGGGAGAAAAACCAGCACCTGTAATCGATCGTTCCCATGATGGGTGGGAACGATCGCTGGGTGCTTAAACGATCACCGGTGGCATCGTCGTCGGCGGTTCTTCCTTCGGCGGTGGCGTGGTGCCCGGTGGTTCCTGCTCGGGAATCGGTTGCGGCTCGGTCTCGGGCAGGGTGGGTTTGTCGATGTTCGGATCAGGCGTTTCGGCCGGGATCGGGATGTTCATCTGTAGACCTCCGTGTGGCACATGGCGTGAGAAGTGCTTAAGTGGATTGACCACCGTGTGATGAATTCGATCCGCTTTTCTGTCCAGACAAATCCCTGTGAACTTTTCCCCGCGCCGGTCGCTCGGAACCTAAGTGAGTTCAAGTCGGGGCCGGTGCCTCATTGTGAACACTGTTCCGGCACAAGAGCGTCCTTGGGGCGTTAAGGAGAGATGCTCGATGTCTGCTGAAAAACCTTCAGAGCAGAGCTACAACCCGCACATGCCGCTGTCGCAGGCGTTGCTGCTGCCGCGCATCGTGATCGAAAACACCATGCCGACCCTCGATGGCGGGCAGTTTGCCGTGAAGTCGATCGTCGAGCGTGACGTGATCGTCACCAGCAAGGTCTTCGCCGACGGGCATGACAAGCTGGCGGTGCACATCCGCTGGCGTGCGGAGGGCGAAGAGAGCTGGCACAGCGAGGTGATGAACGAGCTGGGCAATAACAGTTGGCAGGGGCAGTTTCGTCCCGACCGCCAGGGTCGCTATCTGTACTGCATCGAAGCGTGGATCGACCATTTCGCCAGTTTTCAGTACGAGCTGGAGAAGAAGCACAACGCAGCTGTCCCGGTGTCACTCGAACTGCAGGAAGGGCGCAGCATGGTGCAGCAGGCCGCCGAACGCAGCGACGGTCAGCTCAGCGAACAGCTCGCCGCCTTGCATCATGAATTGTCCGGCCTGCTCGAAACCGAGCAGGTGGCGCTGTTTCTGCACTCGCGCAGTGCGCAATTGATGGCGCAGGCCGATCACCGTGCCTATCTGAGCCTGAGCGCCGAATTCCCGGTGGATGTCGAACGGGAACTGGCCGAGTTTGCCAGTTGGTACGAGCTGTTTCCGCGCTCGATTACTGACGATCCCAAGCGTCACGGTACATTCAACGACGTGCACTCGCGGCTGCCGATGATTCAGGACATGGGTTTCGACGTGTTGTACTTCACGCCAATTCACCCGATCGGCCGCGCCCACCGCAAGGGCCGCAACAATTCCCTGACCGCAGGTCCCGATGATCCGGGCAGTCCGTATGCGATCGGCAGCGAGGAGGGTGGTCATGAGGCGATTCACTCGCAACTAGGCACCCGCGAAGACTTCCGCCGGTTGGTGGCCGCCGCCGCTGAGCATGGCCTGGAAATCGCCCTCGATTTCGCCATTCAGTGTTCGCAGGATCACCCGTGGCTCAAGCAGCATCCGGGCTGGTTCAACTGGCGCCCCGACGGCACGATCAAATACGCGGAAAACCCGCCGAAGAAATACCAGGACATCGTCAACGTCGACTTCTATGCGCCGGACGCCATCCCCAGTCTGTGGGTGGAGCTGCGCGATATCGTCGTCGGCTGGGTCAACGAAGGTGTGAAAATCTTCCGCGTCGACAATCCGCACACCAAGCCGCTGCCGTTCTGGCAATGGCTGATCGCCGATGTGCGGGCGCTGCACCCGGAAGTGATCTTCCTCGCCGAAGCGTTCACCACACCGGCGATGATGGCGCGGCTGGGCAAGGTCGGTTATTCCCAGAGCTACACCTATTTCACCTGGCGCAACACCAAGTCGGAGCTGGCGACCTACTTCAGTGAACTCAACGAGTCGCCGTGGCGCGAATGCTACCGGCCGAACTTCTTCGTCAACACGCCGGACATCAACCCGGCGTTCCTGCATGAATCAGGGCGGCCGGGGTTTCTGATCCGCGCGGCGCTGGCGACCATGGGGTCGGGCTTGTGGGGCATGTATTCCGGTTATGAACTGTGCGAATCGGCGCCGGTTCCGGGCAAGGAGGAATACCTTGATTCGGAGAAGTACGAGATCCGCGTCCGCGACTTCAATGCGCCGGGCAACATCATTGCCGAAATCGCCCAGCTCAACCGCATCCGCCGGCAGAACCCGGCGCTGCACACGCATCTGGGGTTGAAAATCTACAACGCGTGGAACGACAACATTCTGTATTTCGGCAAGCGCAGCTTTGACGGCAGCAATTTCATTCTGGTGGCGGTGAGCCTCGATCCGCACAACGTGCAGGAAGCCAATTTCGAGTTGCCGCTGTGGGAGATGGGCCTGCCCGACGACGCGACCACCCACGGTGAGGACTTGATGAACGGGCATCGCTGGGATTGGCATGGCAAGTATCAGTTCATGCGCATTGACCCGGCGTACCAGCCGTTCGGGATTTGGCGGATTACTGCCTGAACACCGATTCCCTGTGGGAGCGAGCCTGCTCGCGAATGCGTTTTTGCAGGCGACATCTTTGCTGAATGTTAATCCGCATTCGCGAGCAGGCTCGCTCCCACAGGTTGCTCAGCGTTTTCGAGTCAGGTCATCGGCTCACGGTTTTTCCAGAATTGAACAGGAGTTTCACATGGCGAAGAAACCCAAGGCAGCCACCTTTATCAAAGACCCGCTCTGGTACAAGGATGCGGTGATCTATCAAGTTCACGTCAAATCGTTTTTCGACTCCAACAATGACGGGATCGGCGACTTTCCTGGCCTGATCGCCAAACTCGACTACATCGCCGAACTCGGCGTCAACACCATCTGGCTACTGCCGTTCTATCCGTCGCCACGTCGCGATGACGGTTACGACATTGCCGAATACCGCGGCGTACACAGCGACTACGGGACCATGGCCGACGCCAAGCGTTTTATCGCCGAGGCGCACAAGCGTGGTTTGCGGGTGATCACCGAACTGGTCATCAACCACACCTCGGATCAGCACCCGTGGTTCCAGCGGGCGCGCAAAGCCAAGCCCGGTTCGGCGGCGCGGGACTTCTATGTGTGGTCGGATGACGATCAGAAGTACGACGGCACGCGGATCATCTTCCTCGACACCGAAAAGTCCAACTGGACCTGGGACCCGGTCGCCGGCCAGTACTTCTGGCACCGTTTCTACTCGCACCAGCCCGACCTCAATTTCGACAACCCGCAAGTGATGAAAGCGGTGCTGTCGGTGATGCGCTACTGGCTGGACATGGGTATCGACGGGCTGCGTCTCGACGCCATTCCGTATTTGATCGAGCGCGACGGCACCAACAACGAAAACCTGCCCGAGACCCACGATGTCCTCAAGCAGATCCGTGCCGAGATCGATGCCAATTACCCGGACCGCATGCTGCTGGCCGAGGCCAACCAATGGCCGGAAGACACCCAGCTGTACTTCGGTGACACCGATGCCGAGGGCGTCAACGGCGACGAATGCCACATGGCCTTCCACTTCCCGCTGATGCCGCGCATGTACATGGCGCTGGCCCAGGAAGATCGCTTCCCGATCACCGACATTTTGCGCCAGACCCCGGAAATTCCTGCCAATTGTCAGTGGGCAATTTTCCTGCGTAACCACGATGAGTTGACGCTGGAGATGGTCACCGACAAGGAGCGTGATTACCTGTGGAACTACTACGCCGCTGACCGTCGCGCGCGGATCAACCTTGGCATTCGTCGGCGTCTGGCGCCGTTGATGGAGCGTGACCGCCGCCGCGTCGAGTTGCTCAACAGCCTGCTGCTGTCGATGCCCGGCACGCCGACTTTGTATTACGGCGACGAAATCGGCATGGGCGACAACATCTACCTCGGCGACCGCGACGGTGTGCGAACGCCGATGCAATGGTCGATCGACCGCAACGGCGGCTTCTCCCGCGCCGATCCGGCCAGCCTGGTGCTGCCGCCGATCATGGACCCGCAATACGGTTATCTCTCCGTCAACGTCGAGACTCAGGCCGGCGATCCGCATTCGCTGCTGAACTGGACGCGACGCATGCTTGCCGTGCGCAAGCAGTCCAAGGCCTTCGGTCGCGGCACGCTGAAGATGCTCTCGCCGAGCAACCGGCGGATTCTGGCCTACACCCGGGAATTCACCGACGCCGACGGCAAGCACGAAATCATTCTTTGCGTGGCCAACGTCTCGCGTAGCGCGCAGGCGGCGGAACTCGATCTGTCGGCTTACGTCGGCATGGTTCCGGTGGAGATGCTCGGCGGTAATGCGTTCCCACCGATCGGCCAGTTGAATTTCCTCCTGACCCTGGCGCCGTACGGTTTCTACTGGTTCGCCCTGGCTGCAGAAAACCAGATGCCGAGCTGGCACGTGGAACCGGCGCAGAGCCTGCCGGACTTCACCACCCTGGTGCTGAAAAAACGCATGGAGGAACTGCTCGAAACGCCGACCCGCAACACGCTGGAGCAGAGCATCCTGCCGAGCTGGCTGCAGAATCGCCGCTGGTTCGCCGGCAAGGACGCAGCCATCGAGCAGGTCAATCTGGCCTACGGCGTGCGCTTCGGCGACGCGCAGCATCCGGTGCTGCTCAGCGAAATCGAAGTCACCAGCGCCGGGCAGACCAGCCGCTATCAACTGCCGTTCGGCTTCATCGCCGAAGATCAGGTCGGGCCGGCGTTGCCGCAGCAACTGGCATTGTCGCGGGTTCGTCGCGGGCGTCAGGTCGGTCTGATCACGGATGCCTTCAGCCTTGAAACGTTTGTCCACGCGGTGCTGCAAGGCATGCAGAGCAATACCGTGCTCAACTCCGAACAGGGCGAGATTCGTTTTGCGCCGACCGCGCAACTGGAAAAACTCGGCCTCGGTGCCGAATCCGAGGTGCGTTATCTGTCGGCCGAGCAATCGAACAGTTCGGTGGTGATCGGCAACAGTCTGGTGCTGAAGCTGATCCGCAAGGTCGCTTCGGGTGTACACCCGGAACTGGAAATGAGCGCGTACCTGACCGAGGCCGGTTTCGCCAACATCTCGCCGCTGCTCGGCTCGGTGATTCGCCGCGATGGCGCGGGCGAAGACAACCTGCTGATGATCGCGCAAGGCTATCTGAGCAATCAGGGCGATGCCTGGGAATGGACGCAGAACAACCTCGAACGGGCGTTGCGTGATGAGCTGGCGGACGCGATGTCCGAGCAGGAACAGCATTACAACGCCCTCGGCGAACTGAAGGACTTTGCCGGCATGCTCGGCCAGCGCCTGGGTGAAATGCACCAAGTGCTGGCGGCGCCAAGCAACAACCCCGACTTCGCCCCGCAAACCACCAGCGCCAAGGAGGCGCAAGCCACTGGCAAGGACGTCGCGGCGCAGGTCGAGCATGCGTTGAAGCTGCTCAAGCAGCATCAGAGCCATCTGAGCGCGGCGGATCAGAAAATGGTCGCGCGGCTGCTCGACAACAAAAAGGTCATCCTCGGCCATGTGCAGGAGCTGGCGCAGAAAGCCGTGGGTGGCTTGCGGATCCGCGTCCACGGCGACTTGCATCTGGGTCAGGTGCTGGTGATCAAGGGCGATGCCTATCTGATCGACTTCGAGGGTGAACCGGCGCGGCCGCTGCACGAACGGCGCGGCAAACACAGTCCGTACAAGGACGTCAGCGGCGTGCTGCGTTCCTTCGATTACGCGGCGGCGATGACGATCAATGTGCACAACGTCGATCACAGTCCAGAGTCGGAAGCGGCCCGGCATCGGGTTGCCGAGCGCTACCTGCGTGAGGCGCGCGAGGCATTTGTTCAGGCGTATCGCCAAGCGGCAGCTAGTCTTGATCATGCTTGGCAGGATCCTGCGGGTGCCGACGCTGCGCTTGCGCTGTTCGGCCTGGAGAAGGCGGCCTATGAAGTGGCCTATGAAGCCGAAAATCGCCCCACGTGGCTGCCCGTGCCGTTGCACGGTTTGTATGGGTTATTGACGGGGCTTAAACCCTTTTCCGATCTTGGTGGAGAGTAGTCATGAGTTTCTCGAACAAGGAACAGGGTCACGCTAAAGAAGCGTTATTGCCGGCGGCGCGGGACATCGACGCCCTGGTGCGCGCTGAACACCACGACCCGTTTTCCATTCTCGGCCCGCACGGTGATGGTACCGGTGGGCAGTTCATCCGCGCTTATCTGCCGGGTGCATTGAAAGTCGAAGTGCTGGACAAGGACAGCGGTGAAGAACGCGGCGAACTGCAAGCCACCGAAACACCGGGATTGTTTGTTGGTCACTTCGATCAGGCGCGGCCGTATCTGCTGCGCACGCGTTGGGCCGGCGGCGAACAGGTGGCGGAAGATCCGTACAGCTTCGGCCAGTTGCTCGGCGAAATGGATTTGTATCTGTTCGCTGAAGGCAATCACCGTGATCTGAGCAGCTGCCTCGGCGCGCAACTGACCACCGTCGATGGCGTCGACGGTGTGCGCTTTGCCGTGTGGGCGCCGAATGCTCGCCGAGTGTCGGTGGTCGGTGATTTCAACGTGTGGGATGGTCGTCGCCATCCGATGCGCCTGCGCCATCCATCCGGGGTCTGGGAGTTGTTTATTCCGCGCCTGCAAGCGGGCGAGTTGTACAAGTACGAAATCCTCGGCGCTCACGGTATCCTGCCGCTGAAGGCCGACCCGATGGCCCTGGCCACCAGCCTGCCGCCGGACACCGCGTCGAAAGTCGCCGCGCCGCTGCAGATCAATTGGCAGGATCAGGGCTGGATGAACGGCCGCCGCGAGCGGCAGAAGCATTCAGCGCCGCTGTCGATCTACGAATTGCATGCCGGATCGTGGCAGTGCGAACTGGACGATCTGGGCGAAGTCGCCCGCCAGTACACCTGGCCGGAGCTGGCCGAGCGGCTGATTCCTTACGTCAAGGAGCTGGGTTTCACCCACATCGAACTGATGCCGATCATGGAGCACCCGTTTGGTGGTTCGTGGGGTTATCAGTTGCTCTCGCAATTCGCCCCGAGCGCCCGATACGGCACGCCGGAGCAATTCGGTGAGTTCGTCGATGCCTGCCACCGTGCCGACATCGGCGTGATCCTTGACTGGGTGCCAGCGCATTTCCCCACTGATACTCACGGTCTGGCGCAGTTCGACGGCACGGCGTTGTACGAATACGGCAACCCGCTGGAAGGCTTTCATCAGGACTGGGACACGCTGATTTACAACCTTGGGCGCACTGAAGTTCACGGCTACATGCTGGCGTCGGCATTGCACTGGTTGAAGCATTTCCACATCGACGGTTTGCGCGTTGATGCGGTGGCCTCGATGCTGTATCGCGACTATTCGCGCAAGGCCGGCGAATGGGTGCCGAACCGCCACGGCGGGCGTGAGAATCTGGAGGCGATCGATTTCCTCCGCCACTTGAATGACGTGGTCGAGCTGGAAGCCCCGGGGGCGCTGGTGATCGCCGAGGAATCCACCGCATGGCCGGGCGTCAGCCAGAGCACCCAGCAGGGTGGTCTCGGTTTCGCCTACAAATGGAACATGGGCTGGATGCACGACTCGCTGCACTACATCCAGCAGGACCCGGTGTACCGCGCGCATCACCACAACGAATTGAGTTTCGGCCTGGTTTACGCCTGGTCCGAGCGCTTCATCCTGCCGATCTCCCACGACGAAGTGGTGCACGGCAAGCACTCGCTGATCGACAAGATGCCCGGCGATCGTTGGCAGAAATTTGCCAACCTGCGCGCCTACCTGAGTTTCATGTGGACCCATCCGGGCAAGAAGCTGTTGTTCATGGGCTGCGAATTCGGCCAGTGGCGCGAGTGGAATCACGATCAGCAACTGGACTGGTACCTGCTGCAATACTCGGAACACAAAGGCGTGCAGAAACTGGTCGGCGACCTCAATCGCTTGTACCGCGAAGAACCGGCGCTGCACGATCAGGACGATGCGCCGCAGGGCTTCCAGTGGTTGATCGGCGATGATGCGATCAACAGCGTGTACGCGTGGCTGCGCTGGAGCAAGGACGGCAAACCGGTGCTGGTGGTGGCCAACTTTACTCCGGTGCCGCGTCAGTCGTATCGGGTCGGCGTGCCGTTTGCCGGGCGCTGGAACGAACTGCTCAACAGCGATGCCGACACTTACGCCGGTTCGAATTATGGCAATGGCGGCGGGGCGTTTACCGAAGAGGTGCCGAGCCATGGCCAGTCGCTGTCGCTGGAGCTGAATCTGCCGCCGCTGGCGGTGTTGATTCTCAAGCCGGAGGGTTGATCCGCGACCGCGTCGCTGCCATCGCGAGCAGGCTCACTCCTACATTTGGAATGCGTCTCCCCTGTAGGAGTGAGCCTGCTCGCGATGGCGTCAGCTCAGAGGCCATCGCCCCTCAAGCCGAAATCACCAACGCATCCGCACTCCCAGACTGCCAATCAACCCGTTCAGATCGTTGTCATCCACATCACTGCTGTAATCGGCGCTGACATACAGGCTGACCGCCGGCGTCACTCGCGCCACCAACCCCAATCCCAACTCGACCGTTGATGACTTGCGGCTGCTGCTGATCTTGTCGACCTGATCGAGAGTCACCGTGTTGCCGGTATACACCGTATGCCAGAGGTTGGTACGCACATAGGGTTCCACTGGCAGGCCGTTCACATCGTAACTGCCTTTGAGGCGGGCGCCGACGCGGCCGCTCCACGCCGACAGATCCGATGACGACGCATTGCCGGAACCCGCGTACGGCGTGTCGAGGGTGATGCGCTGATTGATCAATTGCGCCTGGGGTTCAACCACCCAGTTCCCGCCCAGGCCGATCGGATACCCACCTTCGACCGAGAAGGTCATCGCACTGCCTTCGGTGGCCTGGCGCGCGCCTTGTTCGTTGCGACTGAAACCGCTGACCCGGCCACCGCTGGCCGACAGGTCGACATGCCAGCCTTGCGCGCCAGTCAGGCGGTAATAAGCGCCGAGGCTCTGGCCTTGCAGGTTCAGGGTGTCGGTGGTCGGATCGGCGAGGGCGCGGCTGCTGATCAGGCCGGCGCTGTTGGCCTGGATCTGGTTGTATCCGCCAATCAGGCCGAGCGTCTGGGTGTGGCCGCCGGCGCTTTGCACGGTGAGCACGGGCGGGCCTTTGAAGTCGCCGTTGCCGGGCGTGGCAAAACCTGGCGAAAGCACGTCGGTTTGCGCTTGCCGGGCGCTTTGTCCGTACAACCGGTCCCAGGCTGCTGGCGCCAGATCTTCGGTGATCAGGTCGGTGCCGCGCAAATCGGGACGTGGACTCAGGCGTTGTGGCTCGGGGGTGACAACGGTCGCCGGCAGGGTCAGAACGGGCATGTCCTGGCGGTACCAGGGAGTGGTTTCATCCGCCGCAGGTCCGGCCTGCGCCTCCATGGATGAGCACAGCAGAATCGAACTCGACACTGTGCAAAACGTCACTTTGATCTCTTGTGGGGTGAATGAGCTTTTCATGGAGGTCTACCTTGCAAGCGCATGCGGGATCTCTTTCTGGCGTCTCTCCTACCCCGAACGAGGGGCGACCGAATGGAGCGGGGCGAACCGCGGCGCTCGATTTCGCGAGTGCCGTAAGGTTCGTCCCGGTGAGTGATTCCGGGGGTAGTAAGGTAGAGATAAGAAGAGTGATGCCCATGCGTCAAGAAACTGCACGATGAGCGGTATAGCTAAATCAGGCGCTGCAAGCGTTTGTTTTTCTGCACATATCCAAGTCATTGTCTGTGCTTACAAATGCACTTCCACCGCCAGCGGCAAGTGGTCCGACAAGTGCGTCCACGGCTTGTTGCCGAGGATCTGCGGGTCGTGGCTGCTGGCATTGCGCAGGTAGATGCGGTCCAGGCGCAGCAGTGGAAAACGCGCAGGGTAGGTCTTGGCCGGGCGGCCGTGGTGGCGTTCGAAGGCTTCGTGCAGGTAATCGCGGCGGGCGAGGGCGGCATTGCCCTGCAGCTGCCAGTCATTGAAGTCGCCGGCAATGATGACCGGCGCATCGTCGGGCAATGATTCGAGCAACTGGCAAAGCAGCTGCAACTGCAATTGGCGGTGGCTTTCCAGCAGACTCAGGTGCACGCAGATCGCGTGGACTTCGGCGTGGCCCGGCACGTCCAGCACGCAGTGCAGCAGGCCTCTGCGCTCGGGGCCGGTGATCGACACGTCGAGGTTGCGGTATTCGCGGATCGGGTATTTCGACAGCAATGCATTGCCGTGGTGGCCATCGGGGTACACCGCGTTGCGCCCGTAGGCAAAGTCGCTCCACATGCTGTCGGCAAGAAATTCGTATTGCGAGGTTTGCGGCCATTCCTGGTAGCGATTGGAATGTCGCTCGTGTTCGCCCACCACCTCCTGCAGAAACACCAGATCAGCCGAGGTGCTGCGTACCGCTTCGCGCAGTTCCGGCAGGATGAAGCGCCGGTTGAGGGCGGTAAAACCCTTGTGAGTGTTGACCGTCAACACGCGCAGGCGATGGATGACGGGTGCGTCGACGGCGTGACGCTTGGGATCGCTGGACACGTTCACTCCTCTGAAAAAACGGCTTCCTGTTCATGCGACTGGTCTGTGAGCGGGCAGTTCCTTCCAGATGTCTCAGGCCGTAATACAAATCACCAGAGCCGCCAGGAAACCTGTGGGAGCGAGCCTGCTCGCGAAAGCGCCTCCCGATCGACCAATCTCTGGCTGAATGCACTCGGTCAAATTGTGGGAGCTGGCTTGCCAGCGATGACGGCTCACAAGCCGACCAACTTCCCACTGAATGCAAGCATTCCAACTGTGGGAGCGGCGGTGCGACGATTCGACTTGCTCGCGAAAGCGGCCTATCAGACAAAATCAAAACAACAGAGCAAACCCCGCAAATAAACATAACCCCGCAACCACGTTTAAAGTACACGAACCGTTACGCCATAACGGCTACAACGCCTTGCGCCGTTACCTACGCGTACGCCAGAATCCGCCGGCTTACACGGCTATGCGTTGGGCTTATCGTTTCCCTGTCACTGGAAAACAGTGATCGGGTTTGGTAGCCCATTTCGGTACGGTCGTATGGCGTCCCCTTATGTAGCCTCTTTTTGGGGCTCAGTTTTATGGTGGACATGCGTGGGGCTCATTCGTGAGCGCCGGGTTCCGTATCGACCGGTCTACCAACCCGCGCATGGCCGCCACCCA
The DNA here is from genome assembly GCF_023063025.1 of Pseudomonas sp. YL2. Taxonomy (NCBI): domain Bacteria; kingdom Pseudomonadati; phylum Pseudomonadota; class Gammaproteobacteria; order Pseudomonadales; family Pseudomonadaceae; genus Pseudomonas; species Pseudomonas sp. YL2. The sequence continues at coordinate 158,533 of NZ_JAJSLU010000015.1, forward strand.
TCGTTTGGTAGCGAGGGTGATGGCTCCTATTTCTCGATACGGAGTTTCATCCATGTTCAAAGCCACACCCAACCCCCCAGACACCTCGATCCCGTACGACCCGGCCCTCGACCCGCAGAAGATAAAAGCGGCAACCGACCGTGCCATCAACTTCTACCTCAACCCCGGCGCATTGAAGATCTCGATCCCTTCAACCTCGTCATGCAAGGCGAACAGAATCTTCCTCATCGACCCCACCGTGGAC
>NZ_JAJSLU010000016.1:0-152465 GCF_023063025.1 Pseudomonas sp. YL2
GAGTCAGAATCGAGTCTGTAGTCCCGCCCACCCCTTCAAGTCTAAACATACAAGCGAGCCTGCTCGCGAAGACGACCTTCCAGCCAACTCATCTCTCTCAGACTGCATACCATCCACTTGTAGGAGTGAGCCCGCTCGCGATGACGGCCCGACAGCCGACCAATATCTACCGGCTTGTGGGAGCTGACCTCCCAGCGATGACAGCCCCCAAGCCAACCATTCCCCAACTGACCAAACCCAATCCAACTGTGGGAGCGGGCTTGCTCGCGAAGGCGTCCACTCAGCCAACTCATCATCAACTGACCCACTGCATTCGCGAGCAAGCCCGCTCCCACAGTTTTTGCAGTGATTCAGATTATTGCAGCGGCCCCATCACCTGCCGATACCGCTCCACCCCCTGCGCCGTCTCCCGCGTCAACCGAACCTCCAACCCCAACGGATCCTCCCGCCGATTCCCACTCAACTGCCGCCACCCCTTATCCACCTCCCAAACCCGCACCTGCACATCACTCACCCCATCCAACACCGCCACCCCAACCCCCGGCGCCGGCAACGGATACCGACTGCGCGCCTCAGCCACCGCCCGATACAACGTATCCCCCTTGACCCACCAACGCACCCGCTGCAAAGCCCCAGGCTGATCCGCCGCACTGCGAATAATATCCAGCCGAAACCCCTTGCTATCACTGCTCCGCACCGTCAACGCAGGCGGCGCACTCGGCGGCTCATCATCCACGCCAACCTTCTTCGGCTCAGTCAATTCAATCCCCGCACGCATCTCCACATCACGCTGCAACTGATTCAACGCCCGCAACAAACTGTCGCTCTGCTCACTGCTCGCCTGCAAATGACTGTCCGCCCGCGTCACACTGTCCAACCCGCGCCAAGCAATCAGACTGACCACCGCCATCAACAGAATCGCGACCATCACCTCGATCAGGGTAAAGCCCCGTTGATCGTTCATTGCACACTGATCCTTCCACTGGCATCGCGCAGCACACTCAGCCGATTCAGCCCGTCAGACAAGGTCAATTGCAGCGGCGGATTGATCCACTCGGCGTTGAGCACCACCTTCTGCTTCGGCTCCACCCGCACCTCCAGCTTCGGACTCTGCCAATTGCGCGGCCGCAACTGCGGGTCATCCTTGAAATGCTCAAACCCCCGACCACTGTCACTGCGCCGACTGAACCGAAAGCCCTTGCCATCACTCACCCAAACAATCGGCCGACCATCCGCGCGCGCCTCCGCCTGCGCCACCTGCAGCAACTGCGCCACACGCTCGGCGTCCTTGCGCAGCAACTGCAGCGGATCCGGCTTGATACTCAGACTGATCGCCGCACTGGCGATCCCGATGATCACCAGCACCACCATCAACTCGATCAGCGTAAAGCCCTGTTGCTTGCCCACCTTCATCGGTTGCGCGCTCCGTTGCGTCCTGCCCCGTCCAAAAAAGCATCCTGCACGGCCAACATGTAAGACGTGTGAAATAAAACCGTGAGAATTGCCGCGTAGCCTGTCAGCAGGGACTAAAAGGAGATTCAGCCCATGATGCTCACCACCCGCATATCCCCCCCGCAAACCGTCCAGGCCCTCGCACTGCTCGCCGCCCTGGTTGGCGTCGCGACCTGGTCGTCGCTACTCCTGACCTCTGCCGAATCCCACACCCCTCCGGCGCCACCGCAAATGCTCGCGGCACGCAGTGACAGCCCGGCGTTGCAGTGGTTTTCCAATCAAACGGCGCCGATGGACATCAAAGTGAGCGGGGTGATGGCGGGGAGTCGGGGGGCGGTGGCGATTTTGAGTTTGAATGATGGGCCGCCGAGGAGTTTTTTGCAGGGGGAGAGGGTGGGGCCGGGGGTGAAGTTGGTGGCGGTGGAGGGGGATGGGGTGGTGATTGAGCAGGGGGGGGAGAGGGTGCGGTTGGGGGTGGAGAGGTTGGGGGAGGGGGTGGTTTTGCCGAGTCTTAAGAGGCCCTGATTTGTAGGGTTGAAGTCGTTATTTTTTGCCGTTTAGTTGAATGCCAGTTTAAGTGCCTCCAAAAGCAGGGAGCCGAGATGCAAGCGAGTGCTTGTTGTCGCTCTCGGCCTGATGCAGGTAATCGAGAATTTCCGCTACCGGCCAAAAGCGGACATCGGCAAGCGACCCCCTGTGAGCCAAAAACGGACGTACGCAAGCGATCGTCCGTGAGCGGCAGTTTTCGGCCAAAAGCTGTCGCTGAGAACGCTTCTTTAGTGCCAGGAAATAGTAGAAGGCTAGTGGTTAGGCTATTCGCTTTTAGAGAGCACTCTCGCTACCCTGCGAAGCTGCCAAGACATATGAGAAGGGACTTACCTCGATGGATGCTCATTCTGTAATCGCTAGAAATTCTTCTGACTGCGAGGAATACGACGACTATTCGTTTATAGGGCGATTACACGAAGAATCAATCTGGGCTCACGATGACTACTGGATGCTGGAGTGGGCGCTATATCAACTCGCAAAGGGCAAAAGCCCCTCCCAAGAGCTCTCTAGGCGGATTTTCCGCATATTCAGTTACACCTTTCTGTTATTCGGCTGCCACTTAGATCGTCGAGACAGCTTCAAGATTGAAAACCTCAAAAAGAAGGAGGTTTACGATCTTCGTGAAAGAATGCAGCTGGTTTTCGAAGGTTTTTTCGCTGGTAAAATGCCGGCAACCGGCATTTTTTCCGACCCCAATCCTCTGCTCGTCTCCAACCATCAAAGTTGACTGTTTCGGGTCGGTTTCAGCCGGTCGCGACAGGCTGAAATCGGCCAATAGCAGTCATCCATTTCTAAGAGATTGGCCGAGCGGACACTATCGACTTTTTTTCGTGCTGGTGCGAAAGTAGCGCAATGGATCTGAAGGAGTACAGGAAGATGCCGTTACTTACGCGCAAGGTATTTATAGATACGGAATTCTTTGTCAAAGCAAATCTTGATTTCAACTCTAGTACGATAAAGTCTTTTGAGGAACTGTGCAGAGACAATCAACTGAGTCACATCACTACCACAATCGTAGTTAATGAAGTGCGACGAAAAATTGTTGATCATATCAAAGAGGCACTGAAAGGCATTAAGAATTTTCGACGAAAAGCTGCCGTCCTTAAAGAGTATGATGACGAAAGTATAAAAAGCCTTTTTACGGAAATCAATGAAGGCGATCTAGAGGCAAAAGCGCTAAAAGCATTTGAGGATTTTATTGAAGCTTCGAATGCCACTGTCGTTGACATGAGTCGCGTAGATGGAAATGAGATTATTGACATGTTCTTTAATCACGTCAGTCCATTTAGCACTCAAAAGCCTAACGAATTTCGTGATGCGTTCTCTCTCCTTGCTATACGCTCCGCATTGGAAGGGCAGGAAAAGGTATACGTTGTTTCAGCGGATCCTGACCACAAAGCTTTTTGCGAGGCTAATGAGAAGTTCGTAAACATTGAAACTCTTAGTGGACTATTAGACATATATAATAAACACAACGACGATAGAACTCAGTTCGTTGAGCAGTTTTTGAACCTCAAGAAGCAAGAAATTATAGAGCAAATAAAATCTCAGCTGGAAGATGCCGAAAGCTATAACTCGTCTACGTGGGAAGACGCTGAAGTAGATAGTTTCGAAGTGGCTGAAATTGAAGACTTTGAACCTCAAATAGTTCATTTAGACGATGAGAACTGCAAGGTCGTATTCGACGTAACTGTGAAGTTTCTAGTAAATGTCAGCGGCCCAGACACTGCGAATGGTTATTACGATAAAGAGGATGACACCCTCTACACGTTTGATTCTACAGAGCGGCAAGAGGAAGAAGAGAAAGAATTTTCTATAGAATTAGATTTGTCTTTTGAAGCTGATGAAGGCGAGTTCATAAATGATGAATTTATTTTGCATGTAAAAGGCTTGGGTGGTGGCATCGAATTTGGTGTTGAAGAGTATCCGTGGGAAGATCCTAGGATGTGATTTGATCACATTGGTGAACCATGCGGAGCCCCATGATACCGTGGCCGAGCCTCCCAGCTTGACTGTAAGCAGTCGTTGCTCGCACGGTATCAGGGCGAAAGGTAATTGAATCCCTGACCCATTTCGTAGACACCGCCGAACGTCCGCTCTTAGCCGTTTGCTGCCAGTTACGACAGGTAGCAATCGGCCAAAAGCGGACGACCATGACAGACCTCTTTCACCCAAAATCTGCTATTTTTGGCTATGCCCAAAAATGATTGAGCTGATATCTACAAAAAACGTCACCCTATGATTTGAGGTAGTACATTAAGAGATCGAGCCTCTGGATTAAAATAACGTCCAACAACTAATGCGCCATCCTGAAGCTCTGGATTAATTTCGGATGTGGCGTAGATTAATTGAAATGGAACGCCAATTTTCGCACACTCCGACACTATCAAAGCTTGGAGGTTATGGCTTCGCTCTTTTTCCATTCCTCCGTCGTCAATTCCATCCAGCATCATAAAGCGCGGAACTCGCATATACGACAATTCTGTACTCGTTTTAAGTAGAGCCAAATGAAAAACATGACGTAGTACAACTGCAGAACTTTCCGAAAAATTTTTAGAGCCATTAACAAGAACAGTATTGTCAATAAAACTAAAATCAACCGAGCTAGCATTTATAAATTCAGGCTGCAATTGAAGATCTTCCTTAAGCAGCGCTGCCATATTTTCGGATAGCTTCGTCGATACCTCTCTTTTTCGCTTCTCTTGCCTTCTTTCCAATCCTTCGATAATGTCATTGAGGCTTTCTATCTTTGCCGTCAAATCGCTACGATTTTTTTGCAATTCTGAAATAACGGCGTAAAGCTTCTGATCCTCATAAGCTTGCTTTATTTCTTCATCTAAGGAGCCTAAACGTCGAGCCGAATCTTCCAGGAGAGTTTCAACATTACTCGACCAGTGAGAGGACATAGACGCATATTCTTTTTCTAATCGCTTGACAGCCTCTACGGCCAAGGGAATATCTCGAGAAAGCTTTGCGGCCTCTTCTTCTTTCACATTAAGCAATAACGATGACTCTTTAATCTGGATAGATAGCTCGTTTCGCATTCTCAATATGTTAGAGTCACTAGCACCTTCGGTCAGTTCATGCTTGCATAAATGGCAATCATGCGCATCGGGAGTATGAGGCTTTAATTCTGTCAAGCAACTAGGGCAGAATAAAAACGATAAAGCTCCAAAGTAATTTCGTGTTTCCTTCGAATCATCCAAGCTGGCCAGCCTTGCTTCTAACTCCTTCAGAAACAACTTAGAGTCCGCAATCTCCAAATTTAACTTAACTAGGCCATCCTTCAGGACTGACTCATATTTATTTGCGGCATTCAGTCGAGTGCGTATCCCATCGACTTTTGCAGAGGCTGCATTGGCCTCTTTTTTTGATAGTGAGCGCTCAGCCTTTAAACCAGCCATATATTCAGTCAATCTTTGTCGCTCGGTTTCTAATGTTGGAATTTTACTTCTGGATGCCTCTATGTCAGGAGTTTGGCCAGACCGACCTAACACATTAAATATACCGCGAAGCTCACCAACCACTTTGTCGAGTGTCTTCCCAACTTCTCGAACTTCTAATTGGGCTGCATACAAATTATCATCAGACACGCCGCAGAGATATCCACCGACCATATCCCTAGTTAAAGCGCTATCGAAGCTGTCGGTTCTAAATATCGGACTGTGTACCGAAGGTTGATCAGCATACAGAACACGTAGCAACTGATGCATTGTTAGATTTGAGGCGGCTGCACCCTGCGCCTGCGGAATTTCCAAAGCAGAAAAAAGAGCTTGGGAGAAACTTAGTTTTTGCTCAGAACGTCGAAATGGATAACGTTCCCATTTGTTTGCTCCCGCAACAAGTGCAGACTCAATGTTTCCCCAGAAAATATTTAACGGCCGCTGGCTTTCAGGCTCTATATCTCTGAGCAGAGTAGCAGGCACCCCATTCAGATGAACTTCTACCATCGTCGCAGAACATAAAAGCGCCTCTGGTTTCCACCGAATATTCTCAGCCCCTAATGAATAAGCTAAAAGATCCATTATGGTAGTCTTGCCAGAGCTATTACGGCCTCTAATAATATTGACGCCGTCATGAAACTCACAATCGAAAGCGCGATGGCCTCCTTGGAGCACTAACAATCTACGGACACTGAGCGTAGGCTTAAGATATGTCATATTTGTACTCCAACAAGCCTGTTCTGTGCTTTAAGCCATTGACACCTCGCAATGGAAGCATCGCTAGATCATGTAGGATAAAATCTCCTATTTCGGGACGGCTCGCTAAAAAATCAGAAATTCTTGCCTCTAACGAACCAGGTAGCTTCGCGTCCGTTCGCACAATAATTCCGTCAGAATAACTCTCTCGGTCTACTATTCCTGAAGCAACCAGGCATCCAACGGCTGAAATCTGAATAGCCTGCATATCTTTAAAGATAAATGCCGGATCGAACGGATCGTGATAAATGTTCTCAAAATTCTTAGCTAAACGTTTCCCATGAGTTAACGTTTTCGGGAGCGTAATCCCTTGCACCGCAGACGGAAAAGTCAAATAGAAGTCGAGCAGCCTTGCCTTATCGTATTCCAGACTTGGAATAACTGACAGGATTGACAGCATTCGAAATACGCAATGATACGCATCATAGGCCGGATGGTAAATCAGCATATTTGTCCCACCTTATATGACAATTCCCCCCAAGAAAATACAGCAATCCCAATAAATCCTTGACTGAAATCTCCAAAAAATTCTCGCCGAGCATCGAACTTATGTTATGAAGTATACTATTTATTGCCGCATCAACTACTACTCTGTCCCCACCTGCTTCTATTACCGGCGTTACCACAAGCATGTAGTTTGTATGAAGCTCGTCCAATAAAATTGTATAAATTCTTTGCGCAACTCTAGATGACTGCTGTCGCATCACCATCTTGGCCGCTTGCTCTTTTTGACTCATAGCAAAATATAGCTGATCAGTTCGCCCGCTCTCCCGAAGCTTCGCCTCAAGTCCTCGAACATCACCTTCAGTAGGGGTGGCGAGATAATGATTGAGTTTCTCGCAAAACCCACTGCCATCTTTTTCATCAACCTCTGCCGCACGAAGGCGAGCATAGAGTAAAGTCAACTCATTCAGAGTCGTACCTTGGCGCATATCAATATTAAATTTATTAATATTTCCCGCAGCCATATCGCCATGTACGGTATTATTCGACTGATCAGTCACGCTACTTGCTACCGATTATTTTTATTCATGTCGCCAGCCGACATATCACCATGAACGGTATTGCCCTTTTGCACCGTTTTTCTGGACTGGGAGTTATTCATTTGAATTTTACTAACTACAATTTTCGCCGTCCAACCAGCGCCTAGCCCAGCTAAAAAAGTTATTATGTGCGTAAGATATTCCATTATCGATCCTCAATGATTCGTTGAGATGTCGATAGCAGACTAGCGGAGTGCCATCAGACCGTCCAGTGTTGTCGCTCATCGAATGCGACCTCAATGCATCATCTACTTCGTCAAATCCGATGGCTATGGACGCGACTCTAAGAAAATGTAGACGCCTGGCCTGAGTTCATCCTTGGCAAACCGTAGGCTTTTGGCAGTGATCGGTCATAACGCTAGGTGGCATCCTCGCCAAAGGAAGCGGTCTTGGACAAGGTGAGGACCATTTACTACTGTCAGTTTCTGACGAGTGATCTCTGCCCGTGTTCAAGGAGGGAAGAATGAAGGCAACCATCGCGCTAGCTACGATCCTTTTTACTGCCAGCGTCCAGGCACAAGACTGGGGAAAATTCTCTGAGCCACTTAATGTTGAGCTTTTAAACGAGAAGAACCATGTCAGGCTCTTGATGGACTTCACTTACAAGGGGCCGGGGCCCGAGGAACTCTTCTGGTTGGCGCCTAAGGATACAATCACGGACGGCGCCTCCATTCCTCGTATTGCTTGGAGCGTAATTGGGGCGCCGTTTGAAGGTCAGTATAGAAAAGCCGCCATCATTCACGATGTCGCATGCGTGGAGCAAACCAGGAGTTGGCAAGCTACTCATCGTGCGTTCTATACCGCCATGCGGGCTGCTGGAGTTGGTGAAAGTCAGGCAAAAATCATGTACGCAGCGGTGTACCACTTCGGCCCTCGATGGGCGGAGCCGAAAAGCATTCTGCTACCTCGAACCGAGGCGGCGTTGATTGTGCCGAAGCTGGAAAAGTTAAAAGCAGAACTACCTATTGGCATGGAGGCAGTTCTAGCAAGCGACGGCAGACCCGTCTCGAGAACCATTTCAAAAGGTTTGCTGAAGCGTGAGAAGGTGGAAGAAGTAATAGGAGCGGTTTTCGAGGTGCGAGTGGTACAGCCCCCATCATCAGAGGCTGAGTTTGAACGAATGAAGGCACTGATTCAAAAGAAAGACCTGACCCTCGCGGAGATCGAAGGTTTACAAGCTACCGAGACAAGCGGAACGAAATAGCATGAGCCTGTGAGATGCTTGATCGGAGCGCTGCCACAAATTGCCTACTCTTACTCCTAGAGAGGCTCGCTGGATCGGTTCTAGGGCTAAGATGTGCGGCTAATTTCGAGTAATCGCTCCTGTTTTAATAGACGGCATCAAGCCTCAATAAGCGTCGATTAGAGTCCGCTTTTGGCCGAAAGCAGCCATCGGGTGTGAAATGTAGTCCAAAAACGCAAGTCAGTTGGCCTGATGAGTGGGTGGATCTATTTAGGGGATATTTTCCGCAGTAAGGTCAAGGTAAACATCGGCGTTTAAAAAGACATTTCCAGATACTCACTCAGGCTACACATCCTTGCGCCATTGCCTACAGCTACGCCAGAATCCGCCGGCTTGTGCGCTTTGGGGACGGGTTTTATTGTGGTTCGGTCGCTGACGAATCAGCGATCGGGTTTGGTAGCCCGGCTTAGACTTGGCGCATAGCGTCACCCGACACAGGCCCTTCTGGGGCTGTGTATTTATGGTGGCCATGCGCAGGGCGTCTTCGGGCGCGCCGGTTTTCCAAGTCACCGGTCTACCAACCTTCGTATGGCCACCACCCCTTCGTTTGGTAGCGAAAGATGATGGCTCCTTTTCTATGATTTGGAGATTCACTCATGATCAAACCAACACCCAACCCGCCCGAAACCGCCTCGGTTTCCCCCTACGAATCCATCGATTCCAAAAAACTCCACGAAGCCGCCGACCGCGCGCTCGATCATTACCTCTGTCCACCCGGATCCACGCCGCCGCCACGTAAAACCCGTGGGATGTATGCCGTGACGGCGGACAACAAAACCGAAGAGCTGCTGGTGGATGCCAGTGAAACACTTGCTTCGGCCAAAACCCTCGCGCAGAACATCGCCAGCTTGTTGCCGGTGTCGCAGCGTCATGCGCTGGCGGGGATTGCGCAGTTGATCATGCTCGGGGAGTTGGCGGTGAATCGGGCGTTGGATAATTTGCAGTTGCCGGGTTGATGCGGGTGTCGGGATCACCTGGTGATTGATCGGGTGTTCATTCTGGCGCCTTCGCGAGCAGGCTCGCTCCCACTGGGTTTTATGCTGATTGCAGATGTTGTGTACAACGCTGAAACCTGTGGGAGCAGTTGATTATTACCGTGCCGTCTTCGTGTGGTTATTGAGTCGCTTCAGGACATTCACGGGTCCATCGCGTCACCGTCATGTCATTGAATTGCTCACCGAGGGTATCGACGCGTAGGCAAGCTGCTTTCTTTGAGTAGTACAAGATGCAACGCGAGCTATCAAAGGAGCAGGTGGCCAGTTCGAAGAACTTGCGTGCAGCCAGTTCTTTCTCCACGCCACTGTATTCATAGCCATCGGTGGTATGCATCGGCGTGGGCTTCCAGCCTTGTTTGACTAGCTTGGCCTTCGCCGCCACCAAACGCTCACCGATTGCGATGCCTGCTGGTCCGTGCTTGTCGTTTGACGCCTGTGAGCCGCGGGCGAACGCTGCGCTGATACCCATGCAATAAACTGCGAAAAGTACGAGGGTTGAAGCCTTCATTGGACAGTTCCTCCCGCAGCTTTTTAGGTCGATAAAAAGTCCGGATACTCGGCGTAAGGTTGCGCGGGATATTGATTCTTCTTGCCTGGACCTTCGGGAAGCGCCGCCCACCTTGTTGTCGATTTCTGGCTTCAATCCTTTTCAGGGCATTTGAAGTTCCAGGAATAGATTTTCATGTCTTTGACTTCTTCGCCCACAGTTCCTACACCTAAACAATCTCCGTTCTTGATGTAGTTGAAACTGCAGAAACGGACGCCCTCTGTGCAGGATTCGATTTCATTGAAGCCTTTTCTTTGGATGCTGCTTTCAACCCCGAATTCACCTGAGTAGGTCGGATTCGGTTTCCAGCCATTTTTGATCAAGGCCTTTCGGGCTTGCGTAAATGGCATTCCCTCTTTGATGGGAAGGTCTGATGCGCTAGAAAATAAGCTGACGCAACACAAAAGGCTGATAGCTAATATTTTTAGTTTCATTTAACAGTACCGCCAAAGCCTTTATATATTTTTTCTACTTCGTCGTAATCAGTATAAGGCTGACCGGAAGCCTTTCCATTGATTGGTCGATTTGCCAAGCCCGGCCCCATAGGCAACGCTTCCCATTTTTTTGATGCTTTTCCAACTGCAGTTTTTAAGTCGCCACCGATCAGCGATTCGATGGCGCTCACGTTGCGCAGGAGTTCAACGGCAATCAAGTCCTGCGTTCCGGGGCTGAAGTCAGATAGCCCCATTGCTTTGATGGAGAGTTCCGACCATGTGGCTTTCGTGATCTGGTACCTGCCAGAAGCTGTAGTTGAACCTCCGAAACCTGGTCCTGGATGAGTAGACTCATCACTGAATGTCCACTTCCCGGATTTCCAGCCGGCTGCCCAACCATAGCCGAATTTCGCGTGATAATCGCCACCCTCGACTTGGGCCAACGTATCTAGAAAGGCCTGCACATTTTTATTCTTTAAGAACTCCGCATTCTCGGCACGCCTCTTTTGTTGCTTTGCGTCTACGGATACGGCTTTAGTGCTGGAGTCTTTGACAGGCGTCACCGTTCTGGTGGCGACAGATGACATTTTTCGACCGTTTTTGCTAATGACTTCAGCCATGAGGAAAACTTCCGTTATTTACTTTGACATCCATTTTCAATCCTCCAAAAACAGCTGGATCGTTTCGGCGAGATGCGAGCTTATTACGTGCGTATACCCCATTGAGTCGCTGACACCATGCTCAATGCTGCCGTCAGCTCGCTGAATGGCGTAATCAAGATTAGCCAGCGGCTCCCCTGACTCGTCGTCAATAAGCCTGAACTTGTCGCTGAAGTGCACAGGCATCGAAGTCAGACCGCTGAAAGGCGCTGATCCGACGGTGTCGCCAATGATGACCGTGCCCGAGCCACCTACAACTACGTTGCCGTGGCCGCCGGTACTGCCTTGAGTAGCGGCATTCAGCCCATTGATAAAAACTGTCGAGCTGATCGCTCCAGTGATCGGGCTACCGCAGGCGGATTTATCGGTCATCCGAGCGGCGGGTAGACCGTCGAAATTGACATTGGGCGAGCCGCTGACAATTGGATTAGTGCCATGCCCCGGGAGCGGGCAATTGGTGGGATCTGTGACGCGGGCTGCAGGTTTGCCACTCACGGGAAGTTCCTTTTCAAAGATTCAGATGTCCTTGGCCTGATTGGAATAGAAATCGACATTCCGGCCACTGAGAAAGCACGTAGGGTAAGCGTTGGGGGGAGCTAGAAAATGCGTCCTGGGGGAGGAACGCGGAAATCTACCGCCCATGTACTTTTGCGTCGCACAGAATGCCTGAGGCAAAAGTTGCGCTCAACATTTCTTACAATTTTTTGATTGACTGTTGGTGAATGGCTTCTAGCGGGTCTCGCTATGCCTTTGCGCCCCGACTGGGGAAACGCTTTGTCCGCAGGAATCCCGGTAATGGGGAGGATTTTTTTAAGTTGGGAGGTGCCGCAGTAAGACCTTGATAAACGTCTGCGTTTAAAAAGACATTTCCTGACACTCTCCCAGGCTACACATCCTTGCGCCGTTGCCTACAGCTACGCCAGAATCCGCCGGCTTGTGCGCCTTAGGGGCGGGTTCTATTGTGGTTCGGTCGCTGACGAATCAGCGATCGGGTTTCGCAGCCCGGATCAATCAAGGCGCACAGCGCTCCCAATCGTTGCCATTTCTGGCGATGGTGCTTCATGGCGGCAGTGCGCGGGATACCTTCGGGTATGCCGGGTTTCTTGATTCCCGGTCTGCGAACCTGCGTACAGCTGCCACCTCCCTTCGTTTCGCAGCGAACCGTGGCGGCTCCATTAATCAAGGAGCTTCACCATGATCAAACCAACACCCAACCCACCCGAAACCGCCTCGGTTTCCCCCTACGAATCCATCGATTCAAAAAAACTCCACGAAGCCGCTGACCGCGCGCTCGACCATTACCTCTGTCCGCCCGGTTCCACGCCGCCGCCGCGTAAAACCCGTGGGTTGTATGCCGTGACGGCGGACAACAAAACAGAAGAGCTGCTGGTCGATGCCAGTGAAACGCTCGCTTCGGCCAAAACCCTCGCGCAGAACATTGCCAGCCTGTTGCCGGTGTCGCAGCGGCACTCGCTGGTGGGGATTGCGCAGTTGATCATGCTCGGGGAGTTGGCGGTGAATCGGGCGATGGATAATTTGCAATTGCCGGGGTGATGTGGATTCGTGCTGGCAGGGATGGTGATGGCACATGTGCTGTTTCTGTTACCTGATATTTCGCTATCGCCAGCAGGATGGCTCCCACAGGGTTTCGATGGGTCACGGACATCGTGTCATCAGCAAACGCTATGCTAATACCCATGCAATAAAGTGTGGAAAATATGAAAATCGAAATCTTCATTTCACTAAAAAAGTGCACGGCTCTATTTCCATGAAACAGATCCGATACAAAGGTAGGTCTGTTAACCGCTTGATAAACCTTAATACCGACACGGTGCGCTATTAGAAGGTAATTTACTTGGCTGAAGGAGCTTCGCCGCCAAAAAGCGCTTCTGAAAGCTTGCACAAGAATTTTGGCAATTGTTGCGCTGGCTTACTGGTGGCGTTGTTCCTGACATTCCTTTTTTGTAAAAAGGTTAGGCTGTTGCATCTTGTTGCTGTGAGAGTGAAGGCAAGTGCACTGGGTCGGAGGTGAATTTCACAAGTGTTTTATCAACGAGAGGTAAGAATGAAGATTCTTTATGTATAGCGCGTTTAAGGATTGCATCCCCAAACTCCAGTAGTTTTTCACCAGTATCATCGAGCCTGTTTTTCACACCATGAACGATTTTTGAACGAAGTGTATAAAGGTCTTTACATTCATTTATGATTCTGTTCCGTGCCTCATGGCTGTCAGCAAGTACGAAAGCGCAACGATCAGAGAGCGATTTCGTCAGTCCCGTCGTGCAATCGTCGTCACCGAATATGGATTCCAGACCTATACAAACCTTAACCAGGCGCATGGCGGGTGAGGGGTCGGCCAATGAGTCGAGTCTCCATTCGCTTGCCGAGCGAATGGCTTTGGCGGCATCAATTTGGGTAAGTGCTATCTGCAAGTAAGACTGAAGAGGGATCGCGTAATCGCGAACTGACTGCTGCCGGGTGTAGCCTGCTGTTATCTTTTTTATCAGAGCACACAAGTCTTGTGGTAAGTCTATTGAAAATTTCTTCTTGACCGTATTTTCTGATTCATGTTGGTGCACATATATGAGCGGGCGCAATTCTTTGAAGCTGCCCCACATGTCTAGTTTGTTTTTGAAACGAAATACATCCATGGACAGGGCGCGTTCGACGAAATTTTTGACATTGCCTTGAGCTTTCGTCGCCGCTTCGCTCTTTGCCAAACTGCGATCTGGAGAAATATAACCTTGCGTCAATGTGGAGAAAAACAAAGCTTTGTCCTCTTTAGCTTCCCTCCATCCCAATGTTGATTTTACGTCTACAACGTCGAAGGTAGTAAATAAAGTGCCATTTGCGAGTTCCATGTTAAAACGTTGAGCAGAGTAGCCAAGATCAAACTCGAAGAAAACCCTGTAATCATAGGGAACTCCCTCGATCGCGTTGAATACTGTTTCCGAGGCTTCTGCGATATCTATACGCTCTGAAAGCATGCCTCCTTTTCGCTCAAGGATCGCCGGGTAGATTTCGTTTAAAGTATCCAGCAGTAAGGCACGTGCCGAGCTACTGTCCAACCATTCGCTTTTTTGCTTTTTGACTGCGGCTTCAAGTCCCTCTGGCGGCTGATTCCATCCCGTTCCCAATTCGGTTTCTGAAGGGAGAACAATACTTTCTAACCAATGCTTTATTTGATTTTTCATTGCGGCTGCCGCTTGCGGGTGCATTACACATCCACTCAAGATTTGTTGTATGGGCAGTGACAATATGACCTTGCCGATTCTCATGCAAGGGCATAGCGCCTACAAACAAGATCAAAAGATCGCAGCCTTCGGCAGCTCCTACAGGGGGCGATTCAACAGGGTTTCTAGGCGGGCCAGGGGCGGGGTGTCCTGGTTGCGGTTGAAGACTTGGATGGCGACTTTGAGTAATCGGCCATTTTCAGCCGTGGCGATGGCTTGTTCGCAGCGCAATAGCAGGCGTCCTTGATCACAGTGCTGCGCCTTTACTCCTATCGGCAATCGACCCTCCAGTTGCAGCTCGGCCATGCGTGTCTGCGCCGCAATCATCGCCACCGAACGATCCCGCAATATCCCGCTGCTCTGCGTCATCAACCCCGCCACGCGCACAGCCGCCGACATCGCCACGGCAATGATCGCCAGCGCCACCAGCACTTCAATCAGGGTGAATCCGCTTTCTCGGAAGCGCGTAGGCATAAATGGCCCAAAACCAGAACACAGCCCTCGACCCTAACCCGCGTCCTTGACGGCTTGACGACGAAAACTCCCGAGGATTTTCAACATCCCTGACATATCTTCTTGCAACACTGCGCGTCGAATCGAATCAAGCCAAGGGAATGTCGAGATGGATATCGCGCAGTTCAAACAGCCCAACCGACCGAGACGGATGCCCCGTGGGCAGCAGGGTTTTACCCTGATCGAGATCATGGTGGTGGTGGTGATTCTCGGGATTCTGGCGGCGATGGTGGTGCCCAAGGTGCTGGATCGGCCGGATCAGGCGCGGGCCACGGCGGCCAAGCAGGACATCGGCGGTTTGATGCAGGCGCTGAAGTTGTATCGCCTCGATCACGGTACTTATCCGAGCCAGAGTCAGGGTTTGAAAGTGCTGGTGGAGCGTCCGGCGGATGCGAAGAACAGTAACTGGCGTTCGTACCTGGAGCGTTTGCCGAACGATCCGTGGGGTCGTCCTTATCAGTACCTCAACCCCGGCGCGAATGGCGAGATCGATATCTTTTCCCTCGGTGCCGACGGTCAGCCTGACGGCGACGGCGTGAATGCCGATATCGGTTCCTGGCAGCTGTAAGGCCGGTGATGAACAGCCAATCGAACCAGCAGGGGATGGCGATCATCAGTGCGCTGTTGATCGCGGCGGTGGTCGCGGTGATTGCGGCGGGGATGTTGACCCGGCAGAGCGTTTCGACCCGCGCGCTGGAGGCGGATCAGCAGCGCGTGCAGGGGCGCTGGGTGTTGCACGGCGGTCTGGAGATCAGCCGACAATTGCTCTGGGATGCGCGGCAGCGTGATCCGTTGACCCGGCTCGATCAGCCATGGGCGCAGCGCTTGAATGCGCAGGGTTTCGACGGGCGGCTGGAGGATGAGCAGGGCAAGTTCAACCTGCGCAATCTGGTGGCCAACGAGCGTGTCGATGAGGCGCAGGTGCAGGCGTTTCAGCGGTTGTGCGAGTTGATCGGCATCAGCGCCGGGTTGAGTCAGCGCATCAGTCAGCGGGTGATCGGCTCTTATCCGTATCTGTTGAATCCGCAGATTGCCGAAAACACCGCGAGCAAAAACGCCTTTGACAGTGGCCGCGCCACGTCGCCGAATGCGTCGCGCAAGCCGCAGAATCCGAAGTTGCCGATGCTGCGCAGTGTGGATGATCTGCGCAGCGTCGAGGGTGTGAATGAGGCGGTCATCGGCAAACTGGCGCCGTACCTGACGGTGATTCCGGCGACCACCTGGCTCAATGGCAATACCGCCACTGCGCCGGTGTTGGCCGCGTATGTGCCGGGGTTGTCGCTGGAGCGGGCGCAGGCGCTGATCAATGAGCGCGATGCCGGGCGCTGGTTCATCAACCGTGGCGATTTTGTCAACCGCTTGCGCATGCCGAATCTGGAGCTGACCAGCGTCAAGGTCGGCATCACCAGCGACTGGTTTCGCCTGCGTGGCGAGGCGCGGCGTGATCAGCGTCGGGTCAGCCTCGATGCGTTGCTGCACCGCAGCGAGGATCGTCTGCCGCAGGTGATCTGGTCGCGGGTGGGCGTATGAGTCAGTTGCGTGTGAGTTTGCCGCCACTGGCGGGGTTGAGTCTCGACAGTGAAATGGACTGCGCGTGGCTGGACCGTCAGGGGCAGGTCATTCGTGAGCAGCGCCTGACCTTTAGCCAACTGGGGCAGTTAGCGAAGCAGCCAGCGCTCAACATTTTTCTGCACCCGGCGGACAGCCTGCTGGCGAGCATCGACCTGCCGCCATTGCCGACCAACAAGACCGCAGCGGCGGTGCAATGCGCGGCGCAGGCCTTGATGCTCGGCGACTGCAATGACATGCACATCGCTCACAGTTCGCGGGATGAAGCGGGGCAGGTGCAGATTGCCTGGGCGCCGCGTCAGCGTTTGCAGCATCTGGGGCAACTGCTGAAGCAGGCCGGGTTGAATCTGCGCGGCTTGTACCCGGCGGCGTACAGCTTGCCGGTGCTGCCGGGCACGGTGGCCTGTCGGCAGGACGGCCATTTGTTGCTGCGCGAAAGCGTGCAGGTGGCGCGGGTGCAGCCGCTGTTCGACGACGAGATTGGCGATTGGCTGCTGACCTGCGGCGCGCCGCTGCACTGGATCGGTTCGGCAGCGCCTGCGGAAGCGGAATTGCCGATGGCCGAGGCGCAGCGCTGGGCCGGGCCGTTGCCCGGTTGGGGCTTGCAGGGTGCGGTGCAACAGCAGCGCAGCGAGCATCGCGGTTGGGGCCGGGCGTTGGGGCTTTGCGCCTTGGCGGTGGCGGTGTGGGTGATCGGCTTGAACCTGTATGCCGCCCGCGAAGCCAGTCAGGGTCAGCAGCTCAAGGCGCAGATGGCGCAGCGGGTGAAGCAGGCCTTTCCCGAGTTGCCGGTGATCCTCAATCCGCTACAACAGGCGCGTCAGCAATTGGCGGCGCGGCAGAAGGGCGCGGCGGAGGATCCGGCGCAGCCGTTCAATCGGCTGGTGTTGCAGGCCGGCAGTGGCATGCCGTTCATGGCCGGCACGGTCGAGCGCCTGACGTTTGTCGACGGCAGCTTGCAGTTGAGTCTGTTGGCCGACGCCCGGCGCAGCGCCAATGACAAGGACAAGGATTGGCAAGCCGCATTGGCCCAGGTCGGGATTAGTGCGACGGCTGACGATGAAGGCTGGCTGCTGCGACCGAGTGACGAAGTCACCACCCCCGACGAAAGCGCTGACGACAGCGGAGCAGAAGATGAATAAGGCATCGCTCGCGGTGTATCGCGCCCGTTGGCAGCGTTTCAGCGCTCAGTTGCAGCTGCGCTGGCAAGCGTTGGCCCTGCGCGAAAAACGTCTGGTCGGCGGCATGGCGGTGGTGCTGCTGTCGCTGTTGGTGTGGGTCGCATTGATTCAGCCGCCGCTGAAAAAAATCACCTATTGGCAAGCCGAAACCCCGAAGTTGCGCGCGCAGACCGAAGCCCTTGAAGTGCTGTTGCGCGAGGTCAGTGTGCGCCCCGAAGGGCAAAGTCTCGCGCAGTCTCTTGAGCAGACGCTGCAGACCAGCGGCTTGGCCGGGCACTATCAATTGCAGGCCGGGGAGGCTGGCGCGTGGCAATTGACGTTCGACGCGGCGCCGGCCGATGCAGTGCTCGACTGGCTGTTGAGCACCCCGGCACAGCTTTCTCTGCAAGTGGTCGAGGCGCGTCTGCAACGCGCCGACAACGCTTCGACCGAAGTCACTGCCGGCACATTGTCAGGCACCGTTCGCATGGATCAGGCGCTGGGCGCTAAGGAAGCTTCATGAAGGGGTCAGGATCCAAACCGGCGCGCATGGCGTTGCCGATGCTGCTGATGGCGTTGAGCGCGTGCAGCAACACCACCACGCCGCCGAATCAGCCGCCGTTGCTGGTGGACAGCGAACTTGGCCGTCCATTGGCCAACACCCAACGCAGCGGTGATGCGCTGCTCGATCGGCAACGCGCCCAGGCACAAACAGCGCCGCAGCCACGGCAGATGCACAACATCACCGAACGCGCACGCAGTGGCGGCACCCCGCGCGGCAGCACACTGCCGAGCAATCCGCTGGGCGATCAGCCGGTGACGCTGAATTTTGTCGACGCCGATATTCAAGCGGTGGTGCGCGCGTTGTCGCGTTCCACCGGCCAGCAGTTTCTGGTCGACCCTCGGGTCAAGGGCAGCCTGACGCTGGTCTCGGAAGGTCAGGTGCCGGCACGCCAGGCTTATGACATGTTGCTCGCGGCGTTGCGCATGCAGGGATTCAGCGTGGTCGATGTCGGCGGCGTCGCCCAGGTGGTGCCGGAAGCCGATGCGAAACTGCTCGGCGGGCCGATCTACAGCCCGGACAAACCCGCTGGCAACGGCATGCTCACCCGCACCTTTCGCCTGCAATACGAAAACGCGGTGAATCTGATTCCGGTGTTGCGCCCGATCGTGTCGCCGAACAACCCGATCAATGCCTACCCCGGCAACAACACCATCGTGGTTACCGATTACGCCGAGAACCTGACTCGCGTCGCCCAGTTGATCCAGACCATCGACACCCCGAGCGCGATCGACACCGACGTGGTGCAGATCCAGAACGGCATCGCCGCCGACATCGCGCCGATGGTCGCGGACTTGCTCGATGCGCCGGGCAACGACCCGACGCAGAAAATCGCGGTGATCGGCGATCCGCGCTCCAACACCATCATCATCCGCGCCGGCAGCCCCGAGCGCACCGAGCTGGCGCGCAACCTGATCTACAAACTCGACAACGCGCAGAGCAATCCAAGCAACCTGCACGTGGTTTATTTGCGTAACGCGCAAGCGGCGAAACTGGCGCAGGCCCTGCGCGGCTTGCTCACTGGCGAGAGCGACAGCGGCACCAGCGACAGTGCGCGTTCGGTGCTCAGTGCCATGGGCAGCAACGGCAACAACAATGGCGGTTCGGGTGCGCAGAGCGGCACGCAAACCAGTGGCAACACCTCGACCACTTCCAGTACGGGCAGTACCGGCGGCAGTTATGCCCAGGGCAGCAGTTCGACCGGCAGCGGCGGCAATCAGGCCAGTGAGCAGAACGTCGCGTTCAGCGCGGGCGGGGTGACGATTCAGGCTGACGCCACCACCAACACCTTGCTGATTTCCGCGCCGGAGCCGTTGTATCGCAACCTGCGTGAGGTCATTGATCTGCTCGACCAGCGCCGCGCGCAAGTGGTAATCGAGAGCCTGATCGTCGAGGTCGGCGAGGACGATGCCAGCGAATTCGGCGTGCAGTGGCAGACCGGCAATCTCGGCGGTAAAGGCGTGATCGGCGGGGCGAATCTTGGCGGGTCGGGGATCAATCTCAACGGCAAGACCAGCCTCGATGTGCTGCCGCAGGGTTTGAACCTCGGTTACGTCAACGGCACCGTCGACATCCCCGGCATCGGCAAGATTCTCGACCTCAAGGTGCTGGCCCGGGCGCTGAAGAGCAAGGGCGGCACCAACGTGCTGTCGACGCCGAACCTGCTGACCCTCGACAACGAAGCAGCGAGTATTTTTGTCGGCCAGACCATTCCTTTTGTCAGCGGCAGCTACGTCACTGGCGGTGGGGGTACGAGCAACAACCCGTTCCAGACCGTGACCCGGGAAGAGGTGGGTTTGAAGCTGAATGTGCGGCCGCAGATTTCCGAGGGCGGCACGGTCAAGCTTGATATCTATCAGGAGGTCAGCAGCATCGACGAACGCGCGTCGGCCAGCGCGACGTCGGCGGGGATCGTCACCAACAAACGTGCGATTGATACCAGCATCCTGCTCGACGACGGGCAGATCATGGTCCTCGGCGGCTTGCTGCAGGACGGCTACAGCCAGAGCAATGAAGCGGTACCGTGGCTGGGGACGCTGCCGGGGATCGGCGCGCTGTTTCGCAACGAACGCCGGGCGATCACCAAGACCAACCTGATGGTGTTCCTGCGCCCGTACATCATCCGTGACAGCGAAGCGGGGCGCAGCATCACCCTCAACCGCTACGACTTCATGCGCCGCGCCCAGGGCGGCCTGCAACCGGAACGCAGCTGGGCGATGCCGGACATGCAGGCGCCGCAGTTGCCGACGGCGGCGCAGGGGGTGCCGAGCCCAGTTCCGGCTTCGGGCCCCCGCGCGACCATCAAAGCTGTGCCGATCGAAGGGAGCACACGCTTTTGAACAGCATGACGACCGTGGCGAGGGAGCTTGCTCCCGCTCGGGTGCGGAGCGCCCGCAAATCCGACATGCAGGGTGTGTCTGCGGGAATGGAGTTGCAGGGTTTGGGTCTGCTGCGCAGCCCAGCGGGAGCAAGCTCCCTCGCCACAGGAATGGGGGACGACCTTGGACCTGTAGGAGCTGCCGAAGGCTGCGATCTTTTGATCTTTAAACGCAAAAGATCGCAGCCTGCGGCAGCACCTACACGGGATTGTATTGTCATGGGGGGAGGGTGTAGATGAGTTCACTGCCCTACGCCTGGGCCAAGGCCCAGCGCATTCTGTTGTGCGACGGTGTGCTGACCGTGTGCCCATCGACCCCCGGCTGGTCGATCAGCGAGGTGCGGCGCCAGTTCGGTGAAACGTCGCTCAAGCGCGTGCGCGATGACGAGCTCGACGGCTTGCTCGCCACCGCCTATGCCGACACCGGCAGCGCCGCCGCTGTGGTCGGTGCGGCAGAGAACGAAGTAGATCTCGACCGGCTGATGCAGGACATGCCGGAAATCACCGACCTGCTCGACACCCAGGACGGTGCGCCGGTAATCCGCATGATCAACGCCTTGCTCACCCAGGCCGCCCGCGATGAGGCCAGCGACATTCACATCGAACCGTTCGAAACCCATTCGGTGGTGCGCTACCGGGTCGACGGCACCCTGCGCGACGTGGTTTCGCCGCGCAAGGCACTGCACGGTGCGTTGGTGTCGCGGATCAAGATCATGGCACAGCTCGATATCGCCGAAAAACGCCTGCCGCAGGACGGCCGCATCGCCTTGCGCGTAGCCGGGCGGCCGATCGATATTCGCGTGTCGACCGTGCCCACCGGGCATGGCGAGCGGGTGGTGATGCGTTTGCTCGACAAACAGGCCGGGCGTCTGCACCTGGAAACCCTCGGCATGGACGCGCAGGTGCTGGCCAGACTCGATCACCTGATCCGCCAGCCCCACGGCATCGTGCTGGTCACCGGCCCCACCGGCAGCGGCAAGACCACCAGCCTTTATGCCGCGCTGGCGCGTCTGGATGCCAGCACCAGCAACATCCTCACCGTCGAAGACCCGGTGGAATACGACCTGCCGGGGATCAGCCAGATTCAGGTCAACGCCAAGATCGACATGACCTTCGCCCTGGCATTGCGGGCGATTCTGCGCCAGGACCCGGACATCATCATGATCGGCGAAATCCGCGATCTGGAAACCGCTCAAATCGCCGTGCAGGCCTCGCTCACCGGGCACCTGGTGCTGGCGACGCTGCACACCAACGACGCGGTGTCGGCGGTCAATCGCTTGGTCGACATGGGCGTCGAGCCGTTTCTGCTCGCTTCGTCGATGCTCGGCGTTCTGGCCCAGCGGCTGGTGCGGCGCCTTTGCAAAGAGTGCAAACAGGAAGATTCAGCAGCGCCGGGCACCTGGCGCCCGGTGGGCTGCGCCGCCTGCAATCATACCGGCTACAGCGGTCGCACCGGCATCCACGAATTGTTCTGCATCAACGACGACATCCGCACCCTGATTCACCAGGGGGCAGGCGAGCAGGCCTTGCGTGCGGCAGCGGCGAAGGCCGGGATGTTCAGCCTGCGCGAGGACGGCGAGCGCTGGATTCGCAGCGGTGCCACCGCCCCTGAAGAAATCCTCCGTGTGACCCGGGACGCCTGATGAATCGCTATCGTTTTGAAGCCGCCGACGCCACTGGCAAGATCGAGTCCGGGCACCTGGAGGCGGACAGCCAGGGCGCGGCGTTCGGCGTGTTGCGCAGCCGTGGTTTGACCGCGTTGTCGGTGCACAAGGAAAGCAACGTCGCCCAGCATGGCGGCGGTGGCTTGTTCAGTGCGCGTATGTCGGACAACGATCTGGCCTGGGCCACCCGCCAACTGGCGAGCCTGCTCGGTGCCAGCCTGCCGTTGGAAGCGGCACTCAGCGCAACGGTGGAGCAGGCCGAGAAAAAACACATCGCCCACACCCTCAGTGCGGTGCGCGCCGATGTGCGCAGCGGCATGCGTCTGGCCGAGTCGCTGGCGGCGCGACCACGGGATTTTCCGGAGATCTACCGCGCGTTGATCGCTGCGGGCGAGGAGTCCGGCGATCTGGCGCAGGTGATGGAGCGGCTGGCGGATTACATCGAGGAGCGCAACAACCTGCGCGGCAAGATCCTCACCGCGTTTATCTACCCCGGTGTGGTCGGGCTGGTGTCGATCGGCATTGTGATTTTCCTGCTCAGTTACGTGGTGCCGCAGGTGGTCAGTGCGTTTTCCCAGGCGCGGCAGGACTTGCCGGGGCTGACCTTGGCGATGCTCACCGCCAGTGATTTCATTCGGGCGTGGGGCTGGTTGTGTGCGGCGATCATGGCAGGGGCGTTCTGGAGCTGGCGCCTGTATCTGCGCAATCCGGCGGCACGTTTGAGTTGGCATCATCGGGTGCTGAAATTGCCGCTGATCGGACGGTTCGTGTTGGGCCTGAACACCGCACGTTTCGCCTCGACCCTGGCGATTCTCGGCGGTGCCGGGGTGCCGTTGTTGCGCGCGTTGGAGGCGGCGCGGCAGACGTTATCCAATGATCGCTTGAGCCTGAGTGTCAGCGACGCTACGGCCAAGGTTCGCGAAGGGGTGAACCTCGCGGCGGCGTTGCGGGTGGAAAACGTGTTTCCGCCGGTGCTGATTCACCTGATCGCCAGCGGCGAGAAAACCGGCGCACTGCCGCCGATGCTCGAACGTGCGGCGCAAACGCTGTCCCGCGATATCGAACGGCGGGCGATGGGCATGACCGCGTTGCTCGAACCGCTGATGATTGTGGTGATGGGCGGGGTGGTGCTGGTGATCGTGATGGCGGTGTTGTTGCCGATCATTGAGATCAACCAGTTGGTGCAGTAGCTGATTCCGAGGTCGCCTGGTCTGGCCTCTTCACGAGCAAGCCCGCTCCCACAGGGGACAGAGTTGTTAATGCAATATGTGTCACAACACAAGAACCTGTGGGAGCGGGCTTGCTCGCGAAGGCGCCCGTCAGAACAACAAATAATTCAGACTTTTTTACCAGGACTTCAGCATCACCCGACCCTCAAAAGCACCATCCTCGGGTTCTCCTTTCTGTCATCTGCAACCAGCCTTCAACGGCTGTAGCCTGATTGCGCCAAACCGCTGATCCAGACCCCTCTCAATCCCCCGCAAACACCCGAGAAAACCCCCTGAAAAACCCCGCGCAGCTCCCGAGGTTTTTTCCTTTATCTGTCACCGCAAGATGCGAATTTCTCAGTGCGACTTAACCACGGACCCCGCTTGCGAAGGTCAGCGGTGAGTCTTTCAGCGTCATGCAAGACCCCTGAAAACCTGTGTTCACAACCATCGTTGAAAAGGAGATTCTTCATGTTCAAGCGCACTCTGATCGCCGCTTCCCTGACCGTCGCCGCCCTGGCTTCCACTCAAGCCATGGCCGTTACCGGTGGTGGCGCCACTCTGCCAGCCGCTCTGTACAAAGGTTCGGCCGACAGCATCCTGCCTGCCAACTTCAGCTACGCCGCCGTGGGCAGCGGTGCCGGCAAGATCGCTTTCCTGACCAACAACCCGGCCGGCTTCAGCACCACCGGCACCGTGCATTTCGCCGGTAGCGATTCGATCCTCAGCGCTTCGGAAATCAGCACCTACAACACCACTTACGGCGCTTCGTACGGCCCGCTGATTCAACTGCCGTCGGTGGCCACTTCGGTTGCCATCCCGTACAAAAAGGCCGGTCAGACTGCGCTGAACCTGACCAGCGCTCAGTTGTGCGATGCGTTCTCCGGTGCCAAGACCACTTGGGGCCAGCTGCTCGGCACGACCGACACCACGCCGATTCGTGTTGTTTACCGCAACGTTTCCAGCGGCACTTCGGAAATCCTCAGCCGTCACTTGAACTCGGTCTGCCCGACTCAGTTCGCTACCAACTCGACCTTCACCAACGCGCGTCTGCCAGCCGGTTCGGCACTGCCGTCGAACTGGGTCGGCGTCGCCAACACTTCTGATGTCGCCACTACCGTGAACGCGGTTGACGGTTCGATCGGTTATGTCGGTCCGGACGGTGTCGACGCTACCAGCAACGCTGTTGTTGCTCGCGTCAACGGTGTTCAGCCAACTTCGCTCAACGTCACCCTGGCACTGTCGTCGGTGTCGGCTCCTTCGACCCCGGCCCAGGCTGCAAACCCTGCCAACTGGTCGCCAGTGGTGGCTAACCCGGCTTCGGGCTACAAACTGGCTGCCTACACCAACTTCATCTTCGGTCAGTGCTACAAGGATGCAACCGTGGCTGCGGCCGTCAAAGCCTTCCTGACTCAGCACTACAGCAACCCGGGCAACAACACTGCGACTCAGGCCCACAAGTTCGTCGCCGTGCCTAACGCCTGGAAAACCGCTGTAACCGCCAACTTCATCACCAACACCTCGGGCAACAACCTGGACATCAACAACGCCAGCGTCTGCAACGCTATCGGTCGTCCTTTGTAAGCAGGTTGGTTTAGTCAGCTGTAACGGTGGCAGCCCTTCGGGGCTGTCATTTTTTTTGGCTCCCGTTGGGGGGCATTCGATAAGGAGATTGAACATGTTCAAACGTATTGGAGTGGCCGCACTGGTGTCGGCGGCGCTGGTTTCGGGGCAGGTGATGGCGGTGACGGTGATCGGAGGGGGAGCAACCATCCCGGCGAAACTCTACACGGGCTCGGGGGACAGCATATTGCCGGCCACCTTCAAATACGCCGCAGCAGGAAGCGGCTACGGAAAACAGGCCTTTCTGACTAACGATCCCATGCGGTTGGGTCAAACCGGGACGGTGCATTTTGCGGCCAGTGACTCCACTCTGACTGCCTCGGAACTTTTGACCTATTCCAGGCAATATGGTGCTTCATACGGTCCATTGATCCAGCTGCCGTCGGTTATCACGTCGGTGGCTATCCCTTACAGAAAGTCTGGCCAGACTGCGCTGAACCTGTCTGATAATCAGCTGTGCGAGGTGTTTTCGGGTAGTAAAACCACGTGGGGTTCTCTACTGGGCACCTCGGACACCACTGCTATTCGCATTGTCTTCCAGAAGGAGGCGAGTGGCGATACGGAGATACTGACCCGCCATTTGAACTCGATCTGCCCAACGCAGTTCGCGATCGATGCGCGATTCACTGTCGCACGCATACCCTATTCCTCAATACCCGTAAATTGGGTTGCGGTGGAATATGACCAGGATGTTGTGCAGGCCGTAAACGCTGTCGATGGTTCCATCGGTTATGCCGGCCCGGACCACGTTGATGCAACCAGCAACGCGGTTGTTGCTCGCATCAATGGCATCCAGCCGACGAATCCGTATGTCCTGGCGGCGTTGGCACATTTAAGTCCACCGGTCACATTCTCTGATGCGGGTAATCCGGCCAGGTGGTCGCCTGTGGTAGCCAATCCGACGCAAGGTTACAAACTGGCGGGGTACACCAATTTCATCTTCGGCCAATGCTATAAAGATGCTGCAGTTGCAGCGGAAGTTAAGGCCTTTCTGGCAGCTCACTACAGTATTCCCGGCAACAACGTCGCGACTCAGGCCCATAAATTCATTGCCATGTCTTATGCCTGGAAGAACGCGGTCATCGCCAACTTCGTCACTAACACGACCGGCAATAACCTCGATATCAACAACCCCAGCGTTTGCAACGGCATTGGCCGTCCTCTGAACTAAAAATCTTGAAACTCAATGGCGGGCTCTTTATGGGACCGCCATTTTATTCGCCCGGCATTCCGTCCCGCAGATTGCGCGAATACTCCCCCGACATGAAGTTTGTGTGACATCCGTTCGGTCGCGCCCTCCGCCAACTGCCTATGACGTAACAGCAGGTTTTTGCAGGCCTGCGGCATCTTTGGCAACCAAAGTGTGGCAATCAAAAAGGATCTCGTAGTGATGCTCGCTCGCCCATCCCGTCGTCGTACCCACGTTCTGTCCTCCAAGCGTGAAACCGTCGAGCCGTCGCTTTGGCTGCTCAAGCCGTTGGCACACGCGGTGGCGTTGTGTCTGGTGGCGGGCAGTGCGCAGGCGCAGACGGCGTTCAGTTCGGGCTGGTTTGCGGCAAAGGGCGCAGCGCAACAGGCTGCGGCGGCACGTCCGAGCGTGGGTGGCTTGCCGGGCATGACACCGCCGCTGGCCCAGCAGCAGAAGGCCAATGCGCAGTTGCAGCGCTCGATTCAGACGCTGAACAACACGGTTGCCGCGATTGCCGCACAACAGGCGGCGCAGGCGGCCGGGCGAGCCGCCGCATTGGGCACGGTGCAGTTCGTGCCGGACGGCCTGGGCGAGGGTGGCTTGAAGGTCGACAACAGCCTGA
Source organism: Pseudomonas sp. YL2 (assembly GCF_023063025.1). Classification (NCBI taxonomy): domain Bacteria; kingdom Pseudomonadati; phylum Pseudomonadota; class Gammaproteobacteria; order Pseudomonadales; family Pseudomonadaceae; genus Pseudomonas; species Pseudomonas sp. YL2. The sequence continues at coordinate 26,842 of NZ_JAJSLU010000016.1, forward strand.
CTCAAGGCTGGCAGAACGCGAAGGGCCCGCAGCAGACCCAGGTCGATGGCAAAACCACAGTGACAATCGAGCAGACCGCCGACAAGGCCATTCTTAACTGGGAAACCTTCAACGTCGGTCGCAATACCACGGTCGATTTCGCCCAGCAGTCGAACTGGGCGGTGCTCAACCGCGTCAACGATCCGAATGCCCGGGCCAGCCAGATCCAGGGCCAGATCAAGGGCGACGGCACGGTGATGCTGATCAACCGCAACGGCATCGTGTTCAGCGGCAGCAGTCAGGTCAACGTGCGCAACCTGGTGGCCGCTGCCGCCAACATCACCGATATCCAGTTCCGTGATCGGGGTCTGTATTTCGACAGCACCGGCACCCAGCCGACGTTCACCGATGCCGCCGGCAAGGTGTTGGTGGAACGCGGTGCCTCCATCGACACCCACAAGCCGGCATCGTCCACCGCTGCCGGGGGTTATGCCTTGCTGCTCGGCAACGACGTGCAGAACGACGGCAGCATCAGTACCGCCAAGGGCCAGACCGTGCTCGCCGCCGGTGACCGTTTCTATATCCGCAAGGGCTCGGGCACCGAGGGCAATGCGCTGTCCACCACCTTCGGCAACGAAGTCATCCCCGGTTTCAAGGCCGGTGCCGTGGCGGGCAATGTCACCAACAACGGCTTGATCCAGTCCGCCACCGGCGACATCACCCTGACCGGTCATGAGGTGGTGCAGAACGGTGTATTGCTCGCCAGCACGTCGGTGGCGACGCGTGGCACGATTCACCTGACTAACCCGAACACCGACAGCAGCGGCAGCGTCACGCTGGGGCAGGGCAGTGCCACGGCAATCATGCTCGACAGCAGCGACCTGACGGCCCTCGACAGCCAGCATCAGGCCGCGCTGACGGGCGTCACGGCCAATAACCGGATCCGTGGCGATCAGTCACGCGTCGAGATTCAGAGCGGCGGCAGTGTCGAGTTCCAGAACGGCTCGATCACCCTGGCCACCGGCGGCCAGGTCGCGGTCAGCGCACAACGCCGCAGCCTGGTGCGCGACGGCGCGATGATCGATGTATCCGGTGCCCTCGGCGTCAAAGTGGCAATGGAAAACAACAGCATCAAGATCAACGTGCAAGGCAACGAGCAGCGCGATGCCTCGGTCAACCGCGAGAAGGGCGCGCTCAACAGCAATGACATCTGGGTCGATGTGCGCGATCTGGTGCATGTGCCGGCCGGCACCAACGGCTACGCCACGGATCGCTGGTACACCGCCGGTGGCTTGCTGGAAGTCGGCGGTTACCTCGGCACGCAAGGGCACAGCGTCGGCGAGTGGATGGCCCAGGGCGGCACGGTGAGTTTTGCCGGCAACGACGTGGTCACGGAAAAAGGTTCGTTGATCAACCTGTCCGGCGGCACCCTGGATGTGCAGAGCGGCGAGATCCGCCAGAGCTGGCTGCGTGGCGCCGACGGCAAGTTGTATGAAGTGTCGCGCGCGCCGGGGGACCTGCTCTACACCGGCCTCTACAAAGGCTATGAAGACAGCAGCCAACGCTGGGGCCAGACCCGTTATTACTACAGCCCGCTGATTGCCCCGCGCTCGCGTTTCGAGTCGGGTTACACCGTGGGCCGCGATGCCGGGCAACTGGTGATCGCCACGGCCAACGCCGTTCTCGACGGGCAAATGATCGGCGAGGTGTATCAGGGCGAGCGGCAGAATCAGGCGCCGAAACCGGTGCTCGACGGCTATCAGCAGAGCCAGACCGCGCTGGCCCGGCGGGCGCAGTTGATCGTCGGCAGTTACGACCCGACCTTCGTCGCGGCGTCGAATGGCCTGCTCTACACCCTCAATCCGACGCTGGATCAGGTGCAGATTGGTGGCGAGCGTCCGCTCGCCGACGGTGATCTGGATCTGAACGGGGCGGTTTCCGATCCGCGCAAGGGCAAGTTGTATCTCGATAACGATCAACTCAACGGCGTCCGCCTGGGTGCCCTCAAGGTTGCAGCCAGGGATCAGGTGATTGTTGACGGCGCGCTGACGGTCGATAACGGTGGCGACATCACCCTGTATTCCCCGGATGTGCAGATCGGCGCCGACCTGACCGCGCATGGCGGTAGCCTGCGTCTGGGCAACGTGCTCAATCAGTTTCTCAGTAGCGACACCGCTGACACTCGGCTCACGGCGAAGGTCGGCAAGGCGACGCAAGTCACTGTGGCCGACGGTGTGCAACTCGATACCCGTGGCGTGTGGAGCAACCTGCGCACCAACCCGGATGATGGTGCGAGTCTGGCGTACCTCAATGGCGGTTTGCTGTCGATCCGCAGCAGTGGCGATATCGATATGGGCGCAGGCAGTCTGCTCGATGTGTCCTCCGGCGGCGCTGTGCTCGCTAACGGTAAGACCCGGGGTGGCAAGGGCGGTGATCTGACGCTGGAGTCCAGCGCCATTTCCGCACCTGGCAAAACCCGTCTGAACCTCGATGGCGAACTGCGCGGTTACGGCGTCACGGGCGGCGGCACCTTGACGGTGCAGGCCAACAGGATTCTCGTCGGTCAGACGGATAAAGCCCTGGCAGACAACACCCTGCTACTGTCCACCGATCTGTTCAGCAAAGGGTTCTCCGCCTACAACCTGATCGGTCTCAGCGGGCTCGACGTTGCCGAAGGCGCCGCGATTGATGTGACCCTGCCGGTGTACCGTTTCGGTGATGCGGCACCCAACCAGGTCAGTGGCGTCGATCCGCGCTCGGCGCTGGAACTGTGGTCACCGACGCTGTTCCAGGAAAACCCGACCAAGGGCGTGCTGACCCAACGCGCCGGCGCCAGCCTGACATTGCAAGGTGGCGCGACGCTGGTCGGGCTGATAGACGCAGCCAACAGCTCGCTGACCCTGGGCCGTGGCTCGCGCATCAGCGTCGACCCGGGGCAGAGCATCAAGCTGCGTGGTGCCGGGCAGATCACCGTCGATGGTGAACTGAATGCGTGGGGCGGCACGATCGATATTCGTCAGCAACAATTCGGCTCGATCCAGCCGGCCACCTCGATTCAAGCGGCGGATCCGAACGCACATGATCGCTCGATCTGGATCGGCGAGCAGGCCGTGCTGGATGTCGCCGGGCGTGCCAATACGGCGACCGACACCCTGGGCCGCACTTACGGGCAGGTCGGCAAGGGCGGCAGCCTCATCATCGGCGGCGAGATCGATGCGAAGCTGGCAACCGCCACGGCTGCCGATGCCTACGTGATTGTACGTCCGGGCGCGCGGCTGGATGCCTCGGGCACCGAGGCCGTTCTGGATATCGCCGGTCAAGGCCCGACGCGTATCGCAACGGACGGCGGGCGCATCAGTTTGAGTTCCTATAACGGTCTTTTCGTTGAAGGCAACTTGCGTGCGGCGGCGGGTGGCGTCGGGGCGGCCGGTGGTCGTCTGGAACTGGCGCTGGAGACGCCGTTGTATTCCGATTCGGCGAGCAACGCGGTGCGCTCGCCGAGGGAAATGATCATTGGTCAAGCGGCAGGGAACGGGCTGCTGCCCGCGAACCTGCAACCCGGCGAAGGCGCCGATGGCTTGCGTTACGGTCAAGCCCGTCTGAGTGCCGATGGCTTGATGACGGGCGGTTTCGACAATCTCAGCCTGCTGAGCAACGGTCTGTTGTCGTTTGACGGTGACGTCAATCTGCGCATGAATCAGAGCCTCAGTCTGTTCGCCGCAGCTCTGTCTCTCGCCGAGAATTCCAAAGGCTCGGCACGGATCGACTTGAGTGCTCCGTACCTGCGCCTGTCGGGTGTGGGCACCTACTTTGCCGGCTTCAGCATGATGCGCCCACGACTGCTCCCTGGCCCGACGACCCGGTTGTCCGACGCGACGTTCAATGCCTCCGCGAACCTGTTGGACGTGGGCAATGGCCTGTCCTTCGGGACTCAGGGTTCGATCCTGCAACGGCAGGCGCCGGCCGTTGAATACAGCCGTCGGGCTTTCGGTCTGGTGAGCCTCGACAGCAGCGGCGACCTGCGCTTCCTCGCGCCGAATGATGGTGCGGAGAAAACCAGGCTGTGGACGCCGGGCGACTTGAACCTCGGTGCGGCGCAGATCTATCCCGCCACCGGCATTCAGGCTGAGGTGCGTGCCGGTTATCAGGGCGCCGTCCCGGTTTCCGAACACACCTTGCGGATCAGCGGCCACGGCGCGGCACCGACTGCGGTGCCGTACTCGGCATTCGGAAAGCTGATTTTTTCCGCCGCGTACATCGAACAGGGCGGTGTCTTGCGTGCACCGCTGGGCAAGATCGTATTGGGTGACGATTTGCTCGGCACCACTCACGAGGTTCGTCTTCTGCCGGGCAGTCTGACTTCGGTCAGCGGTGCCGGTCTGGTCATGCCGTACGGTGGCACCACGGACGGTATCGACTATCGCTATAACGGCAAATCCGTGGTGCTCAACGGCATCTCCGGCGAAACATCAGGCGTGTCGATCGGCACGCAGTTCGCCGATGTGCAAAGCGGTGCGGTCATCGACCTGTCCGGCGGTGGCGATCTGCGTGGCGCCGGTTTCGTGTCCGGTCGCGGGGGTTCCACCGATGCACGTTTCAACCCGCTGGTGCGCACTGCGACTGACGGCACCTTCAGCCTGCCGGGGCTGGCGAGCAACCCGGTGTATGCCATCGTGCCCGGCAACCAGAGCAGCTACGCGCCGATGCTGGCCGAAGCGGGTGCGGGCGATCCGCGCATTGGCCAGCAGATCACTATTGGCGCCGGTGTGCCGGGGTTGGCGGCGGGTACTTACACACTGTTGCCGTCAACGTTTGCCCTGATGCCTGGTGCGTTCCGGGTTGAGGTAAACGGTCAGGCAACACCCGGCGTGACAACGGGGGCGTTGCCACTGCGCAATGGCTCATGGATCAGCAGCGGGCAGATGTCGATTGCCAATACCGGCCTGCGTGACAGCCTGGCCAGTCAGTTGATTCTCACGTCAGCCGATGTGTTGCGTCGTTACTCGCAGTACAACGAAACCGGTTTCTCTCAATTCATCCAGAGCGACGCCGCCCGGCGCGGTGTGCCGCGTGCGCTGGCACCCATGGACGGCAAGACACTGGATCTGCGCCTGGCCTCCGGCGGCAAGCAAGACATCGCTTTGCAGTTCAACGGGCGCACGCTGTTCGAGGCTGCCGAGGGCGGCATGGCCGGCACAGCGGTGGTACGTGGCGGCAACGCCGGGAGCAGCTTCGAGATACTGGGTGCGGGCCGTGCATCGACACCGGGTTTCAACGGTGTGTCGCTGTACGCCGACACGCTCAACAGCCTCAACGCGGGGCGGCTGACCATCGGTGCGATGCCGAATGTCTTGTACAACACGACCGCTAACATCATCGGCTTCCTGGGCGCGAGTGAAAGTATTGTCTTGCGTGAAGGGGCGATTCTGTCTGCGCCGCAGGTTTTGCTGCGTACCACGTCAACGCTTGGCGGCATCACGGTCGAGGCGGGAGGCGGGATCAATACGCTGGGGCGTGGCAACGTGGCCTACGACTCGCTGGCCGGTTACGTTTATGAGCCGAAAGGTTCCAGCCTGTTGGTCGTTTCCAACGGCTGGACCAATGTGCTGGCGCCGGAAGCGGCCAGCGGCATCAGCGGCGCGGGCAGCATCCGGATCGGCACTTGCGCAGCGAGTGCGTGCAACAATCCGGCCCTGCTGTATTCGAACGGCAGTATCACGGCCGCTACGGATAACCAGTTCGAACTCGGTGAGGCGGTGCGTTTCGGCACCCGTCATCTCGCACTGTCGGTCGGCTCGGTCAATGCCGGCAGCGCCGAGGCATTGGCGGCGGCAGGCAGCCGCGTGCCCGCTGGTCTCACGTTGAACCAGAACGTACTCGACCGCTTGCTGCGCGGTGATACGCAGTTTGCCGCGCCGGCCCTGGAAACCCTGAGCCTGACCACTCGCGATGCCTTCAATTTCTACGGCAGCGTGAGCCTCGACACGATCGATCCACAGACCGGTCAGAGCAAACTGCAGAATCTGGTGCTGGTCACCCCGGCGATCTATGGTCTGGGCGATGCCAACGATGTGGCGAGTATCCGCACGGCCAACCTGATCTGGAACGGCGCGACGCAAAGCGCCGGCAGCGTCATTACCGGTGGCGCCGGTACGGGCAGCGGCACGCTGGACATTCAGGCCCAGCGGATCGAACTGGGTTACGGACCGATGCCCCAGGCCAGCGGCCTGGATCAGAACAATCGTCTGGCGCTGGGTTTTGCCAACGTCAACCTGAGCGCCAGCGAGCGCATCACCGCCAATCACAAGGGCAGCCTGGCGGTGTATCAGGAGCAGGGCGCCTACGATCCGCTCACGGGTTACCGCTACAGCGGCGGCAATCTGAATCTGCGTACGCCGTTGCTCACTGGCGAGGCGGCATCGGTCAGTCTGCTCAAGGCCGGCAACAGCCTGACGCTCAGCGGCGCCGGGGCTGCCGGGGTGGCCAATGCCTTGGGGGCGGAGTTGAACCTTGAAGCCCGCGATGTCGTGCTCGACAGCCGTATCGCCTTGGCCAGCGGCAAGCTGACCGTCAAGTCCGAGGGCGATTTGACGCTGGGCAATGGTGCGGTGCTGGACTTGGCCGGACGTACCTTGCCGTTCAACGATGTCAGCAAATACAGCTGGGGCGGCGATGTCTCGCTGTACAGCGCCAACGGCAATATCCGTCAGGCTGCGGGCTCGCGGATCGACCTGTCGGCGAAGAATAATCAGGCCGGTAACCTCAGCGTCGTCGCGCTGGCCGATGCGGCCGGGATGGTCGATCTGCAAGGCGAGATTGTCGGCGGCAGCAGCGGTTACTACGACGCCGGGGGCACGTTGGTGCCGTACAAAGCCGGTGGCGTGGACATTCGCGCGCAGCGCCTGGGAGGTGACGCCACCGAGCAATTCGCCGCGCTCAATCAGCGTCTGAACGCCGGGCAGGTGTACGGCAGCCGCAGCCTGCAACTCAAGCAAGGCAATCTGGTGATCGGCGACGGTCTCAAGGCTGGTGAGATCAATGTGTCGGTGGACAATGGCAGCCTGACGGCGACCGGTCTGATCGATGCCAGCGGCGAACGAGTCGGCAGCATTCGTCTGTCGGCGAAAAATGGCCTGACGCTGACTGGCAGCAGCGTGCTCGATGCCCATGGTCGCGTGCTGCGGGTCGACAGCTACGGCGAGATCATCGATGCGCCGAACCGTGCCACGGTTGAACTGAGTTCCGGCGATGGTTTGCTCACGCTGGGCAACGGCGCGCGGATCGATTTGCGCCACGGCACTGATGCCGTGCCCGGTTTCCTTGCCGGGCAACACGATGGAATGCTGCGCGGTACGCTGGAGCTGAACGCGCCGCGTCTGGGCAGCAATGACATCGCCATCGACGCCAGTGGTGTGTTGACCATTCAGGGCGCTCGCTCCATCGGCCTCAACGGTATGCGCCGCTACACCGATGCCCGCGATGGTGTCGATCCGGCGGTCAGTGGCCGAGCGTATCAAGTCATCGATCAGGCCATGCTCGAACGCATTCACGGCGACAGCAATGACTTTATCAACGCCGCACTAGGCAATAACGATCTGCTGCAACGCAAACTCGCCGGGTTGAATAACGCCACGTATGCCGATGCATTCCATTTGCGGCCCGGTGTGGAGATCGCCAGCAAGACGGCTGACGGTGATCTGGTGGTGGAGGGCGATCTGGACTTGTCCGGTTACCGTTACGCCAGCCTCAATCCGCACACGCAGCCGAACCCTTCTGTATATGGTTCCGGGGAGGCGGGCAGCCTGGTGATTCGCGCCGGTGGCAACCTCGATATTTACGGCAGCATCAATGACGGCTTCGCGCCGCCGCCGGAAACCCAGGACGATGCCGGCTGGAAACTGATTGCAGGTGTGCAGCCATTCGGCGGCGATCTGATCGTGCCGGGCAGTGGAGTGACGCTGGCCGAGGGCACGCAGTTTCCGCTGGGGGCGACACTCAATTACGACGTGATGATTCAACCAGCGGTTCTGGCCAGTGGCACGTTGCTGCCGACTCAAGCTGTGCTGAACGAGGCGTATACCTTCAGCGCCGGCACCGTGCTGGCGGGGGCGATTCACGACAGCAACGGTCATCTGCTGTACGCCGCTGGTACGCTGCTCAGCGACAGCGTGACGTTGCCTGCTGACACTCGCCTGGGTGCCGGGATCCGTTTGAACAAGGCCACCGCCCTGCAAGCGCTGAACTGGCCCAAGGGTGTGCCGTTGCCCAGCGTTTACGATGCAGACCTGACTACGTTCTCCGGAGTGAAATTAAAGGGCGAACTGGCCTTGTTGCGCGGTTCGCTGATTCCGTCGATGACCGATGTGAAGCTCGCCGAAGGCACTTCGCTGATCGAGTTGCGGCCGTTCAACGGCACACAACAGGGCAAGAACTGGGCGGTGGCCAGCATGCTGCCGTCGGGCAGTGCGTCGTGGTCGATGCGCGTGGTGGCGGGTGCAGATCTTGCTGCGGCCGACAGCCGTGCCGTGAAGCCTGTGACCACCGATGGCAATCTGCGGCTGGCGGACACTCATTACGGTGTCACGCTTACCCAGGCAACGGGGATACTCGTGTGGGCACCCGACAATCCGTATGACCTTCCGGGATATTACCCTGTGCCCGATGACCAATTGGAGATCTGTGCGCAGGTGGAAGGGCTCTGTGTGCCGATGGCACGTTGGGTCTGGGCGCCGGGCAATGGTCAGGGACCTGACTACGAACCCGTTCCCGAGGAGTATCAGATCCTTTGTGAAATCTATCCGGAGTTCTGCATCGGCAATAATCCCGGCACAACCGCCAAGGCCCACAGTCAGATGTTCAGTGTGCTGCGCACCGGTACAGGCGATCTCGATCTGATGGCTGCCGGCGACCTCAGCATGGATTCACCGTTCGGTGTTTATACCGCCGGCACTCAATCAGCGAACGTCGATCCGTTGTACAACCAGAAACGTGGGCATCTGTCGGACAGCAATTCGGTGTTGGGCAGCTCCGGTGCCGCTTATGAAAAATGGGTCGACGGTGGCAGCGACAGCCTCTATCAGGCCTGGTATCCGCAGATGGGCGGCAACCTGACAATCAATGCCGGTGGCTCGGTTTCCGGCGATTCCGTCGGCACGAAAGCACAATCGGTGAATGGCGGTTTCCGCGAACAGATCGCCAGTGCGTCAGTGGGCAACTGGTTGTGGCGCCAAGGCACGGGCAACCCGGATGTGCCCACAGCGTGGTGGATCAACTTTGGCAGTTACGCTACTCGGTTGATGACGCCTGACAGTAATACCGAACCTTACCTGGTCGGCTTCACCGGATTCGGCACCCTGGGCGGCGGCAACATCAGCCTGCGTGCCGGTGGCGACGCCGGGATGCTCAGACCGTTGGGCGATGCGGTCAATTATCCGCGCAGCCAAGGGCTGATCGTTGCCGTCGGCAGCACCGGGCGTGTCGCCGGCGATGGCAGCGTGCAGATGACCGGCGGTGGCGACATGGACATTCACCTCGGCGGCGCACTCAATCCATCGCTGCAAGCGCGGGCCGGGGATAACGGGACTCAGCCGCCGAGGCACGACCTGCAAGGCGCACTGATCAACTTGCGCGGTGCAGCGCAATTGACCGGAGGGGCACTGGGCGGCATCAATCTGCAATACGGTGCCAACTCGCAGTTGCATGATGTCCGTGAAACCCGACCGCTGGATCCGTTCACCTCGACGACCAGCAATGCCTCCGGTGGCCTGGTGCTGATTCCCGGCGATTCGGGCATGAGCCTCAGTACCCGTGGAGACCTGGTGTTGGGCGGTGCGGCAGACCCCGGACGTGTGCGCCTGCTCAATGCCACGCCACTGCTTGATGACAACGGCAATATCCGCACTGGCGGCATCCTGAGCGGCTTTTCGCTGTGGACCGACCACACGGCCATCGATCTGTTTTCCGCTGGGGGCAATCTCACGCCCAGTACTCAATTGGCCGAGGCAAACGCCAATCTCACCCCTGTGAGCGGTGCCAATTCGTCGTCCACCGATGGACGTTTTGTGTACCCGTCGATTCTTCGGGCGGTGGCGGCGCAGGGGTCGATTTATGCCGGGCCCTCGGCGGCTTACAGCGAGCGCGACTTGTCACGGACAATCGCTTATTCACTGTTGCTGGCCCCTTCGACATCCGGACAGCTCGAACTGTTGGCCGGTGAGTCGATCTACGCCGGCGGCTATGCGATCAATCAGTCCGGTGCCAGCCCGCTGGCCATCGCCACCCCGTTCAGGCCGTCATTCCTGGCCTTTGCCAGCAATAACTCCAACACGCCACTCAAGAGCAACTACGGCAGTGACGGTGTTAAACCGGATGGTAATTCGCGTTATCCATTGTTCGCTTTTGGGCCCGACAGCTATTCCGGTTTGAATGATGTGCAAGGGCCGGCACGGTTCTATGCCCTGACCGGCGATCTGGTGGGGATACGCAGTGGTGAGACGTTGAGTTTCGATACCTCGAAACGCACTTGGTACGAAGCAGCAGGCCCTGTCTGGATGATTGCTGGCCGCGACATCGTGGCATCCGGGACCAACCTGGGTCGACCGACAGCCGTGCAGCCCGATGAGATGGGCGTGGGTCGGGAAGGCATCACCTCGACCGGCAACCTGTTCGTTCATAACGACCCGCGAAGTATATCCCGGGTGTCGGCGGGCCGCGACATTCTCTACAGCAGCTTCGATATCGCCGGACCTGGAACGCTGGATATCAATGCCGGGCGCAACATCCTGATGGAAAACCGCGCCAGCATCACCAGTCTCGGCTCGATAGTGGCCGGGGATTCGCGGCCTGGTGCCAGCGTGGTATTGCAGGCGGGCGCAGGCGCGCAGGGGCCGGATTACACAAAGTTCATCGCCCGTTACCTGAATCCGCAGAACCTTGCTGACCCGAATGCCTCTCTCAACGGCCAGCCGGGCAAAGTGGTCAAGACCTACCTCGACGAGTTGCAGAGCTGGCTGACGCTCGGCTACGGTTTCAGCGGCAACGCACAGCAGGCACAGGCGTTCTATACCGCGCTGCCAAGTGCCGAGCAGGCGATCTTTGCGCGCCAGGTGTACTTCGCCGAACTGCGCGCCGGCGGCCTGGAATACAACGACGCTGACGGTCCGCGCAAAGGCAGTTATCTGCGCGGTCGCAACGCCATTGCCGCACTGTTCCCGAGCACCGATGTGGCGGGCAATCCGCTGCGTTACGACGGCGACATCACGCTCTACGGTGGTGCCGGGGTCAAGACGCTGTTCGGCGGCGATATCCAGATGCTCACACCGGGTGGTGGTCAGGTGTTCGGCATCGAAGGCGCGGCGCCACCGTCCACCGCCGGGATCATCACCCAGGGCTCGGGCAACATTCAGCTCTACTCGCAGGGCAGCATTCTGCTGGGGCAGAGCCGGATCATGACCACCTTCGGCGGCTCGATCCTTGGTTGGTCGGCCGAGGGCGACATCAACGCCGGTCGCGGCTCGAAAACCACTGTGGTCTACACCCCGCCGAAACGGGTTTACGACACTTGGGGCAATGTAACCCTGTCGCCTTCGGTGCCGAGCACCGGTGCGGGTATCGCCACCCTTAACCCGATTGCCGAAGTGGCGCCGGGAGACATCGACCTGATCGCGCCGCTGGGCACCATCGACGCTGGCGAGGCGGGGATTCGCGTGTCGGGCAACGTCAACATCGCTGCGCTGACCGTGGTCAACGCTGCCAACATCGCCGTGCAAGGCAAGACCAGTGGCGTACCGGTGGTGGCTGCGGTGAACACCGGGGCGATCACCTCGGCAAGCTCCGCTGCCTCTTCAGCAACCCAGGCCGCTGAGGACGTGGCGCGTCAGCAGCAAGCAGCAGCGCGGCAGAACCAGGCGTCGGTGTTCACCGTGCAGGTGCTGAGCTTCGGCAACGAACAACTGGCGCCGAGCCGTGATGGTGCCAGTCGTGCGCCGGCGACCGGCTACAACCCGAACAGCCCGGTGCAGGTGCTGGGAGCGGGGGCACTGGATGAACAGGCGAAGCAGCAGTTGACTGAGGAGGAACGCGGGCAGCTGACGTTGTAAAAGACTCTCGTGTAGTACGCTTCGGGCGGCCTTTTGGCCGCCCTTTTTTTATGTTGATGAGGTTCGTGGGTATTGTCGTCGGGTGTGGACTAACGTCAGTATTTTGATGCGCCCGTTCACTCGATAGACCAGCAGATAGTTCGGATTGACCACCATTTCCCGAGTGCCTGGCACTCGACCGGCCCGGTAACCATAGGGGATTGATGAAAGCCTTTGCGTTGCTGCACCAACCTTGTGCTGTAGAGCCACTGAAGCGTTGGAGTTGTACTGTTCAACGTGATCGATAATGTCAGCCAGATCGTTCAGAGCTTGATCGCTCCATTCAAGCAGCAGCGCGGCGCTTCCTGCGCATCTCTTCCAGCATCTGGTCAAGCATTGCCATAGCTTCATCATGGGGAATGCCAGGGCTGGGGTCATCAAGTGCCTCCTGTACCTTGGCACGAAACCAGCGATCGTAGCTCTCTGCCTCTTCTTCGGATTCGAAGTCAGAGTAAAACGGGGAAAGTAATAAGCTCATAGTGATCTCCGTGATCAATCTCAGCAGTTTAAGGGGGAATGGCCCATTGTCGTCACTGGCAGACGATGTACCCCATGAGCTCTCGAAGAACCATGGGATGACGAAGCCCAGTATCTGCAAGCGCCCCTTTGGAATCTGCCGGACGTTTCCCTCCGTTGTCCGGCAATCTCGACCGCCGTTGTAGGCCTATTCCTCCACTCTGTTTTTCAGGTTTCCAGCCTACAAATCCGCGCGCACCTTCCTACAAATGCACTCAGAACGCATACGGAATACTCACCTTCGCCCACAACATTTCCCCCTCTGGCCGGTTCTCCACGTCAAACTCCTTGGCCCAGCGAATCTCCGCGCTGGCGTATTTGAGAAAGGTGAAATGCAACGCCGGGCCGATCGCGAATACCTGGCCGCGCACGCCGTCGTCCACATCCTGCCCGGCGAATTGCACGGTGTGGCCGTACTGTTTGTCGTCGGTGGTCTGCTTGAGGTAATAGCCGTTAAGGCCGAGCATCACATCGTCGGTGATCTTGTAGCTGGCCGAGTAATCGAAGTGGAAGATCTGCCCGGACTTGTAGTCGGTGTCCTTGTTCTTCTCGTTGAAGCTGTAAGTGGTCTTCATCGACACTTCGGTCTTCTCGGTCGGCAGCCAGGTGAAGGAAAACAGCGGCTTGTAGGTGTAGAAATTGTTGCTGGTGTTGGCCAGCCGATCGACGCTGTATTCGCCGGTGGGCACGGTGATCTCCACGGCAGCACCCAGGGTCAGGTTCTTGCCCATGTCCCACAGGATGATCGGCGCAACGGTGGTGTCGCCCATGCCTTCGCGGGTATCGCTGAGGCCGAATACCGAGACTTCCTGCTTGAGCCAGGGCTGGGCGATGTAGCCGGCCAGACGTCCGCCGAACACGCGCACCGGGCTCAGGTAATCAATACGCGGGATCACCGCCGTGGATTCGATTTCGACATTCGGCACCTTGCCGCCCAACGAGCTGATGTTGAGCTTGGTCGACTTGTAATGGTTGTAGTAGAGGTTGAACGCGACCATGTTCTGCGGAAGGCTGTCGACTTCCAGCGGCAGCATGAAGAATCCGTCGGTGCCGGGGCCGATGTTGTCGACGCCGGCTTCGGTGGCCAGGGCCGGCAGGGACGCGGTGCAACCGAGCAAGGTCAGTGCCAGACGCAAGGGGAAAGTGGCGCGGTTCGGGCTCATGGCTGTCCTCATTATTATTGTGGTGGGACGTGGCGCCGGTACGCAGAACGTCCGGCACCATAGAAATAAGCGCTTGGCGCCCGACGGGGCAGGGTATTGGCGGACAGTTAGGGGGACTTCTGCGGACAGTCGGCCAACCCTGTGCTAACTTCCTTCGACATAACCGGTTACAAAAATAACAATCAAGCGTGATCCGGAATGTCAGCCCCCATGAACGTAAAAGTCCAAGACCCCACTTTCGAATTGGCGCTGGTCTCGCCGTTCCTCCTGCAAACCCTCGCCGAAGTCGTGCACAACAAAGGCATCGACCCCGAAAGCCTGTGCCGTGGCCTGGGTTTCACCCTCGAAGATCTGCAGGATCCGGCGCAGCGGATTTCCTACCGCCAGGCCGTGGCGATGATTCAACGGGCGCTCAAAGTGCTGCCCAATCAGGGCCTGGGGCTGTGGGTCGGCGCGCAGAATGTGTTGGGTACGCTGGGGCTGCTCGGGCATGTGCTTTCGCTGTGCAAGACCTTGCGCGATGCCTTTGCCCTCGGCATTCGCCATCAGCACACCTCCGGCGGAATCGTGGTGTCCAGCGTCGATGTGATTGGCGATCAGGTACATCTCGATGCCGAATGTCGCTTGCCGTTTGCCGATGTGCAGGTGTTCGCCGTCGAAGAGTTTTTCGCCAGCCTGCTGGTATATGGCCGGGCCTTGGCCGGAGTTGATTTCAAGGCGATCGCCGTGGAGTTTGTGCACGCTGCACCGGATTATCTGAGCGAATACCACCGCGTGCTCGGGCCCGATGTGCGCTTCGGCTGTCTGCACAATCGCATGCTGATCGATGCCCGGTGGCTGGACGTCAACCTGCCCAATCACCATTCGCTGGCGCTGCGTCAGGCGGTTGCGTTGCTGGAGCTGGAAGCGGCGCAGGTGCATCAGAAACTCGATCTGATTCAAGCAGTGGAGCGGGCGATTGCCCGGGACTTGAGCAGAGGCAGCCATATCGAAAAAATCGCCGGCGACCTGAACATGAGCAGCCGCACCCTGCGCCGCCGTTTGACCGAGCACGCGCTGACCTTCGAAGCGCTGCTGGAACAGGTGCGTCAGGCGCGCACGATGAGTCTGCTGGCCAATCCGGACATGCCGATCGAGCGGATTACCGAAGAGGTCGGCTACAGCGATGTGCGCAGTTTTCGCCGGGCGTTCAAGCGCTGGACGGGGATGAGCCCGAGTGCGTGGCGACAGGATGCAAGCACCGCTTAGACATCGGTCCCCTGTGGCGAGGGAGCTTGCTCCCGCTGGGCTGCGCAGCAGACCCAAAACCTGCCACGCCATTTCTCCAGACACACCATGCCGGCGGGGTTTGCGGGTGCTTCGCCCCCGAGCGGGAGCAAGCTCCCTCGCCACAGGCTTCCGTGCGCCACTCATCAGTATTTCAGCCCCACAAACCCTCCGGCCACAGGTAAACTCCCGCGCACTTTCCCAAGGAGTTCACATGAGTTACTACCAGCCGGGCATTCTCGCCACCCCTGTTCCTGCGCAAGCACGTCATCTGTTTTTCGCCCTTGCGTCGGTTGAAGCACTGCCGCAGGCGATCGACAACCTGCTGAACCTGGTGGACGGCAAGTCGGCGGTGATCGGTTTCGGTGAATCCCTGACCAAAGCCCTGAACGTGCAAATCGACGGTCTGCGCAGCTTTCCGGCCATGAGCGGCGTCGGCGTGGAAAACCCGTCGACCCAGCACGCACTGTGGGTCTGGCTGCACGGTGTCGATCGTGGCGAATTGCTCAATCGCAGCCACGCTTTCGAAGCCGCGCTGGCCCCGGCGCTGCGCCTGGTAGACATGCAGGAAGCCTTCCGCCACAAGGACGGCCATGACCTGACGGGCTACGAAGACGGCACCGAAAACCCGCACGATGACGCCGCGATCACCGCCGCGTTGCTGGGCGAGGGCGCTGATGGTCTGGTCGGTGGCAGCTTTGCCGCGATCCAGCAGTGGCAGCACGACCTCAAGGGTTTCCACAAACTGTCCGCCGAAGACAAGGACAACATCATGGGCCGTCGCTTGAGCGACAACGAAGAGATCGACGACGCGCCAGTCTCCGCCCACGTCAAACGCACCGCCCAGGAAAGCTTCGCCCCCGAAGCCTTCGTCGTGCGCCGTTCGATGCCGTGGATCGACGGTGATCGCGCCGGCCTGATGTTCCTCGCCTTCGGTTTTTCGCTGGACGCCTTCGAGGCCCAACTGCGGCGTATGAGCGGTCTGGAAGACGGCATCACTGACGGTCTGTACCGCATCAGCCGACCGATCACCGGCGGCTACTACTGGTGCCCGCCGCTGAAGGACGGCCACCTCGATCTGCGCGCGTTGCGCATCGGCTGAGTGTTTCAAACACAGGGAGTTGAGCATGGACGTGGTGCGTTGGGGCATGATCGGTTGCGGCAGCGTCACTGAACGCAAGAGCGGGCCGGCCTTTTACAAGGCGCCCGGTTCGGCGCTGGTGGCGGTGATGGGCCGGCGCCTTGAAGCGGTGAACGATTACGCCGCGCGCCACGGTATCGCCCGGGCCTACACCGATGTCGATGCGCTGATCAACGACCCCGAGGTGGACGCGGTGTACATCGCCACGCCCCCCGACAGCCACCACGCTTACAGCCTGAAAGTTGCTGCCTCCGGCAAGCATTGCTGCGTCGAGAAACCGATGGCGCTCAATGCCGGGCAAAGCCGCGAGATGCAGCAGGCGTTTGCTGATGCTGGTCTGCACCTGTTCGTTTCCTACTACCGCCGTTCGTTGCCGCGCTTTGCCCAGGTGCGGCAATGGCTGGCGCAGGGCCGCATCGGTGAGGTGCGGCACCTGAGCTGGACGCTGACCAAGGCCCCGTCGGCGGCGGATCTGGACGGCAGCGCCAACTGGCGAACCGACCCGAGCGTGGCCGGTGGCGGCTATTTTGCCGATCTGGCCAGCCACGGTTTTGACCTGTTCCAGTACCTGCTCGGCGATATCGTCGAAGTCGCCGGTTTCACCGCGCGTCAGGCCGGTTTGTATGCGGCGGAAGACGCGGTCAGCGCCAGTTGGCGCTTCGCCTCCGGAGCGCTGGGCATGGGTTGCTGGAGCTTTGTGGCGGATCGGCGCGAGGATCGGGTAGAGATTATCGGCAGTCAGGGTCGGATCGCGTTCTCCGTGTTTGACGAGCATCCGGTGCAGCTGTTCGCTGATGAGCAGATCAGCCTGGAAATCCCCCATCACGAGCACATTCAGTGGCATCACGTGCTGGGCATGAATGCGCATATTCGTGGCGATTCGCAGCATCCGGCCGTCGCCGAACAAGCCCTCAAAACCGATTGGGTGATGGACCAGATCCTCAAACGGCACTGATGCTCCAGACCACAACACCATTTCCTTGTGGGAGGGGGCTTGCTCCCGAAGAGGCCGGCATTGCTGGTATTTACATCGCCTGACACACCGCCTTCGGGAGCAAGCCCCCTCCCACAAGAGTCTGTGTGTCGTCGTGTCTAAGGTTATGCCCAAACAATATTTCTCAAGCTTGTCATAACGTCTCTAAGATCACGTCATAACTCGTTATAACAAGTGATCCCTGATGACCGATAACGTTCTCTCCTTACCCAGTGTCCCGCTGCACACCCAACTGCGCGACGTCCTGCGCTCACGCATTCTTGATGGCGAATACCCGCAAGACAGCCAGATGCCGTCCGAAAGTGAGCTCGGCACGCTGTTCAAAGTCAGCCGCATCACCGTGCGCCAGGCGCTGGGCGATCTGCAGAAAGAAGGGCTGATCTTCAAGATCCACGGCAAGGGCACCTTCGTCGCCAAGCCGAAGACCTTTCAAAACGTCAGCAGCCTGCAAGGCCTCGCCGAGTCCATGACCGGGCGCGGCTACGAGGTGATCAACCGCCTGCGCAGTTTCAAATTCATCCCCGCCGACAAACGTGTCGCCGAGCGCCTGCAAGTCGCCGAAGGCGAGACCGTGGCGCAGATCAAACGCGTACGCCTGATCAACCGCGAACCGATCTCGCTGGAAATCACCTACCTGCCCAAAGCCATCGGCGAACGGCTGGAGAAGGCCGATCTGGTGACTCGCGACATCTTCCTGATTCTGGAAAACGACTGCGGCATCGCCCTCGGCCACGCCGATCTGGCGATCGACGCGGTGCTGGCCGATAGCGATTTGACCCAGGCACTGAACGTCGAGGCCGGCTCGCCGATCATGCGCATCGAGCGTCTGACCCACGATGCCAACGGCCAGCCGCTGGACTTCGAACATCTTTACTACCGTGGCGATGCGTTCCAGTACCGCCTGCGGATCGACCGGCAAAAAGGGGCGTGACATGACCCGCAAGACCTTGGAACAGGAATACGACATCGTCGTGATCGGCGGCGGCACTGCCGGCCCGATGGCGGCGATCAAGGCCAAAGAGAAGAACCGCGACTTGCGCGTGCTGCTGGTGGACAAAGCTAACGTCAAACGCAGCGGCGCGATCAGCATGGGCATGGACGGCCTGAACAACGCGATCATCCCCGGGCACTCGACGCCGGAGCAGTACACCAAGGAAATCACCATCGCCAACGATGGCATCGTCAATCAGGCGGCGGTGTACGCCTATGCCACTCACAGCTTCGAAACCATCGAGCAACTGGATCGCTGGGGCGTGAAGTTCGAGAAGGACGAAACCGGCGATTACGCCGTGAAAAAAGTCCACCACATGGGCGCCTACGTGCTGCCGATGCCGGAAGGGCACGACATCAAAAAGGTCCTTTACCGCCAGTTGAAACGGGCGCGGGTGAGCATTACCAACCGGCTCGTCTGCACCCGTTTGCTCACCGACGAGGAGGGCGCGGTCAACGGTGTGATGGGCTTCGATTGCCGCACCGCCGACTTCCATGTGATCAAGGCCAAAGCGGTGATCCTCGCGTGCGGTGCGGCCGGTCGCCTCGGTCTGCCGTCCTCGGGCTACCTGATGGGCACCTATGAAAACCCGACCAATGCCGGCGACGGCTACGCCATGGCCTATCACGCCGGGGCCGAGCTGGCGAACCTCGAATGCTTCCAGATCAACCCGTTGATCAAGGACTACAACGGCCCGGCCTGCGCCTATGTGACCGGCCCGCTGGGCGGCTACACCGCCAACAACAAGGGTGAACGCTTCATCGAGTGCGACTACTGGAGCGGGCAGATGATGTGGGAGTTCCACCAGGAACTGGAAAGTGGCAATGGCCCGGTGTTTCTCAAACTCGATCACCTGGCCGAGGAAACCATCCAGAACATCGAGGAAATCCTGCACAGCAACGAACGCCCGAGTCGTGGGCAGTTCCACGCCAATCGCGGCACCGATTACCGCACGCAAATGGTCGAGATGCACATCTCGGAGATCGGTTTTTGCAGCGGCCATTCGGCGTCCGGGGTGTGGGTCAACGAGCGGGCCGAGACCTCGGTGAAAGGCTTGTACTCGGCGGGTGACATGGCCGCCGTGCCGCACAACTACATGCTCGGCGCGTTCACCTACGGCTGGTTTGCCGGGCACAACGCGGCGGACTTCGTCGCCGGGCGCGAGTTCTCGACGCTGGATGCCGCGCAGATCGAGAAAGAACAAGCGCGGGTCTATGCGCCGCTGGATCGCGAACAGGGTCTGCCGCCGGCACAAGTCGAGTACAAGCTGCGGCGCTTCGTCAACGACTACCTGCAACCGCCGAAAGTGACCAAAAAAATGCAGATCGGCTTGCAGCGCTTCAGCGACATCGAGCGCGACCTTGATCAGATGAAGGCCAACAACGCCCACGAACTGATGCGCGCGATGGAAACCAGCGTGATCCGCGACTGCGCGGAAATGGCCGCACGCGCCTCGCTGTTCCGCGCCGAGAGCCGCTGGGGCCTGTACCACTACCGCGTCGATCACCCGCAGCGCAATGACAGTGAGTGGTTCTGCCACTGTCATTTGAAGAAGGGCGAAGACGGCCGCATGACCAGTTTCAAGAAACCTGTCGAGCCGTACATCATCCCGCTCGATGCCGAAGAAATGCAGGCTTACGACCGCTTGCGGGTGGGCGCGTTCGCCGCTTGATGCATCACCAGAGAGAGTCTGAACCATGGCCTATCAAGCCCAGGAAATCTTCTTCCGCTCTAACGCCCCGGTCACCGTGGACGAAGACAAATGCATCGCCGAAAAGGGCTGCACCGTGTGCGTCGACGTCTGCCCGATGGACCTGCTGGCGATCAACCCGGCCACCCAAAAGGCCTATATGGCATTTGATGAATGTTGGTACTGCATGCCTTGCGAAAAGGATTGCCCGACCGGCGCGGTGAAAGTCGAAATCCCCTATCTCCTGCGCTGATACAAATACCAGCAGACAGGAGATCCCCTGTGGGAGGGGGCTTGCTCCCGAAGAGGCCGGCATGGCTGGCATCCTTATTGACTGAATCACCGCATTCGGGAGCAAGCCCCCTCCCACACTGGAATGTTGGTAACTCAAAAAGCCATCCGGCATACCCCGGACGCTGGAATAACCGAAAACCCCTCGTTTCCCACCGCGCCCTGATCGCGGCGGAGACGAACATCCAATAAATGATTCGAGGGGAAACACACCATGTTGCGTGCAGCAATCGCCGGTCTGGTACTGGCAACCTTCACCCTGTCGGCCTCGGCCGAAACCATCCGCATCGCCATCGGCACCCAGGACACCACCATCAACTGCGCCGCCGGCGGGCTGTTGATTCGCGAGCTCGGTCTGCTCGACAAATACCTGCCGCACGACGGCGCCTACAAAGACGCGAAATACGACGTGCAGTGGAAAAACTTCACCAGCGGTGCGCCGCTGACCAACGAGATGGTCGCCGGCAAACTCGACTTCGGCGCCATGGCCGATTTTCCCGGCGCGTTCAACGGTGTCGCGTTCGAAACCGCCGGCAAGCACAGCCTGTTCATCAGCGTGCTGTCGGGCAGCATCAAGGGCAGTGGCAACGGCATCGTGGTGCCGAGCGCGTCCGGAGCGCAGTCGTTGAGTGAACTCAAGGGCAAGACCATCTCGGTGCCATTCGCCTCGACCGCCCACGGCATGTTGCTGCGCGCGGTGGCGGAGCAGGGCTGGGACCCGCTCAAAGACGTGAACATCATCGCCCAGCCGCCGGAAGTTGCCGGCTCCGCGTTGCAGGCCGGCAAGATCGACGCCCACGCCGATTTCGTGCCGTTCGCCGAGCTGTTCCCCAGCCGTGGTTTCGCCCGCAAGATCTACGACGGCGCCCAGGCCAACGCGCCGACGTTCCACGGTGCGCTGGTCGATCAGGCCTACGCGAAACAGTATCCGGAAATCGTCGTCGCCTACCTGCGCGCAAGCATCGAGGCCAATCAGTTGCTGGCCGCCGAACCTGAGAAGTACAGCGAGCTGATCGCCAAAGTCACCGGCGTCGATGCCGAG
Source organism: Pseudomonas sp. YL2 (assembly GCF_023063025.1). NCBI lineage: Bacteria > Pseudomonadati > Pseudomonadota > Gammaproteobacteria > Pseudomonadales > Pseudomonadaceae > Pseudomonas > Pseudomonas sp. YL2. The sequence goes on from NZ_JAJSLU010000016.1 coordinate 48,052, forward strand.
GTCAACTACCTGTTCCACGGCCCGCTCGGCGTGCAGACCCGCGACCTGAGCTGGAAGCCGGAATACCGTCAGGCGGTGGGTACGGCGATCGACACCCTGAAGCTGTTGAAAAAGGCTGATCGCGGCCTCGACCTCAACACCTTCATCGACGATCAGTACATCCGCGCCGCGTTCAAGGCCGCGAATCTGGACTACACCGCGCAACTCGCCAACTACGCGCAAACACCGTTGAAAGCGCTGGATGCGGCGACCGGCAAAGCCATCACCGACTTCAGCCACGTCGCCGAAATCTGGGTGCGCGGCGAAGACAAAGTACGCCAGTACGCCTCAGCCGAATCGGCCTTCACCGCGTTGGCCGCTCTGAAACAGGACGGCAAAAACATCCGCGCGGTGTATGCCCAGGCCAGTGACAGCGGGATCAAATTGCTCGCCGATCAGGCGTGGTTCGCCAGCGATGCCAAGGGCCGCTTGAGCGCGTTTCTGCTCAAGGGCCAGGCCCAGCAATATGCGGCGGCGCAGGGTGGCAAGGTCTTCGACTTTACCGACGCCACGACCCAGGCCGTGGCTGCCCGCTAACCCGCAGAACAACTCGGTCAACTGTAGGAGTGAGCCTGCTCGCGATAGCGTTGTGTCAGACAACACATCAACAACTGACACACCGCATTCGCGAGCAGGCTCACTCCTACAGGGGATTTGGGTTGAGAGGAAAAATTGTGTACCGATCTTATTTACGCTGGGTTCCAAGGGCTGCTTCTTTGCTGCTCTGCCTGCTGTTCTGGCAACTCGCCGCCAGCCACCACTGGAATCTCGGTCTGGTCACTTTCGCCAACGTGCCAACCCCGTTGTCGGTGATCGAAGCGGCGTTGGGCCTGGGCGATTCCGGCAAGCTGCTGCAGCACCTGAGCGCGAGCCTCGGCCGCGTGTTCGCTGGCTATTTCGCGGCATTGATCATCGGCATTGCCCTGGGCTTGGCCATCGGCCGCTCGAAATGGGCCGAAGACCTGTTGCTGCCACCGCTGGAAGTGCTGCGGCCGATCCCGGCGGTGGCGTGGATTCCGTTGGCGATCCTGATGTTCCCGTCGTCGGAGCTGTCGATGGTCTTCATCACCTTCACCGGTGCGCTGTTCCCGATCCTGCTCAACACCGTGCATGGCGTCGAAGGCGTTGATCCACGGCTGATCGCCTCGGCGAAAAGCCTCGGGGCAGGGCGCCGGGCGATTTTGCTTGAAGTGATTTTGCCCGGCGCCGCACCGAGCATCATCACCGGCCTCGCCATCGGCATGGGCACCTCGTGGTTCTGTCTGGTCACGGCGGAAATGATCTCCGGCCAGTTCGGCATCGGTTACTACACCTGGGAGTCCTACACCATCCAGAACTACGCTGACATCGTCGTCGGCATGCTGCTGATCGGTGTGCTGGGCATGGGCAGCAGTCTGCTGATCAAGCGCCTGGGCGGGCTGTTCACGCCTTGGCATCGACCACGAGGGAAAGCCTGATGAGCGCAATGCAAACCCCCGAAGGGCGGATCGATATTCGCCAGTTGTCGATCGTTCTCGGTGAGGGGCAGCAAGCCTTCGAAGCTGTGCAAGGGCTGGATTGCCAGATCGAACCGGGCCAGTTCGTGTGCATTCTCGGCCCGTCCGGTTGCGGCAAATCGACCTTGCTCGGCGCACTCGCCGGACACTTGAGCGCCCACACCGGCAGCCTCAAAGTCGATGGCGGCGAGGTCAGGGGGCCGTCGCCACAACGCGGCATGGTGTTCCAGCATCACACGCTGTTTCCGTGGCGCACGGTGCGCGACAACGTCGCCTTCGGCCTGAAGATGCGCGGAATCGGCAAAACCGAACGCCAGCGTGAGGCCGATGAAATGCTCAAACTGGTGGGCCTCGACGGCTTCGCCGAGTGCTGGCCCGATCAGCTTTCCGGCGGCATGCAGCAACGGGTGGAAATCGCCCGGGTGCTGGTCAACCGTCCACGGTTGCTGCTGATGGACGAGCCGTTCGGCGCGCTGGATGCCTTGACCCGCTTGAACATGCAGGAACTGCTGCTGGACATCTGGACGCGAATTCGCACCACCGTGGTGTTTGTCACCCACGACATCGACGAGGCGCTGTTCCTCGCCGACCGCTTGCTGGTGATGAGTGCACGCCCTGGGCGAATCATCGAAGACCTGCGCCTGGACTTTCCGCGTCCGCGCACCACTGAGCTGGTAACCAGTGCCGAATTCTCCCGCCTCAAGCGCCATTGCCTCGACCTGCTGCGCCACGACAACCCCCGCCCGCTGCCGCGCCTCAATCCGCTCGGTCTGCCTCCCGAAAACCCTTTGCCGCGATTTGCCCTATGACCTCATTTTTTGCTGTGACCGATAACGACGACATCCTCGCCCTGCAACCGCGTCTGACCGCAGACGATGCCGGTGTGCGACGTATTGCCCTGATCGAACTGGCGGATCTGGAGGAGCCAGACGGATTGCTGTGGCTGGTCGAAAGACTGAGCGAAGATCCGGCCGAAGAAGTCCGCGCCGAAGCTGCGCGGCTGCTGGAAGCGTGGGAAGACGAACCGGTGGTGGCTGCGCTGTGTCAGGCGCTGACCGATCCATCTGCGGCAGTGCAGGCCGCCGCCGCGCAAAGCCTGAGCCTGCTCAAGAGTGAAGCGGCAGGCCGGGTGATTCTGCCGTGGACCGATCATGCCGCAGTCAGTGTGCGAATCGCCGCGTTCCGTGCCTTGCGCGAGTTGCGTTTCGCCGATGCCGCGCCGGCTGCTATCACCGCATTGAGCGATGCCGATGCCAATGTGCGCCGCGAAGCCGTGGGTGTGCTCGGCTGGCTCAAGCAGCTCGACGCACTGCCGGCTCTGGCGCGTCTGGCCAGCGCCGACCCGGACACCGAAGTGCGCCGCGCCGCCACCGGCGCCCTCGGTCTGGCGTCCGGCGCCGACGTGCTGCCAGCCCTGCGTCAAGCGCTGCAGGACGATGCCTGGCAAGTGCGCGAAGAAGCGGCCACGACGCTGGGCAAAGTCGGCCACAGCGACGCTGGTCCGGCGTTGATCGCAGCCCTCGGCGATGACTACTGGCAAGTGCGCCTGCGTGCTACCCGCAGCCTCGGTCGCCTGCGTTTTGCACCGGCGCTGGACGCCTTGATCGAGACCCTCGGCCATCGCATCAGCAACCTGCGCAAGGAAGCTGCGCTGGCCCTCGGTGAGTTGCATGATCGCGGCGCGGTGGCGGCGTTGCAGGCGGCGCAGGATGACGGCGACCCGGAAGTGCGCAAAGCGGTGCGGATTGCCCTGAGTCAGCTGCAATGAATCCGCTGGCGGTGGGCAATTCGCAGAGCCGGCAGACGTTGCGCCTGAGCTGGCCGGACGGCCGTGAATCGTTGTTCAATCACGCCGAACTGCGCCGCCAGTGCCCGTGCTCGCAGTGCCGCGCGTTTCGCCTGAAAGGTGTGACGCCGCTGGTGGATGAGCGTGTTCGCCTGATCGAGATCAACCCGCAGGGCTACGGCGTGCAACTGGTGTTCAGCGACGGTCATCAACGCGGGATCTACCCGTGGGACTATCTGGCACAGCTCGATTCTTGATGTGCCACAGCCCCTTGTAGGAGTGAGCCTGCTCGCGATAGCGGTGTATCAGCCGACATCATTGTTGAATGACACACCGCTATCGCGAGCAGGCTCACTCCTACAAGTGAATTTGCGCAATACGCGGGTTACTGCGCAGCCGTCATGGCTGGCCGGCACCCGCGAAACACATCCAGCCCCGGCTGATACAGCGCGGTCTTCACCTCGAACAACCCCAGCACCGAATGAAACAGGTTGTCATGGCTCAGATCCGGCTGCCCGGTCTTGCCTTGCAGGCAATCGCGATCAATGCCCAGTTGCGCCAGCGTGTTGTTGCCAAACCACATCACCATCGGCACATGCGTCTGCGCTTCCGGCGCCAATGCATAGGGCGCGGCGTGCAGGTACAGGCCGTTTTCACCCAGCGATTCGCCGTGGTCGGAGACATACAGCATCGAGGTATCCAGCGTGTCCTGATTACGCTTGAGCAATTCGATGACCTTGGCGAGGAAGTGGTCGGTGTAGAGGATCGTGTTGTCGTACACGTTCACCAGTTCATCACGGCTGCAACTGCCCAACTGATTGGTGTGGCAGATCGGTTTGAAGCGTTCGAGCGCTTGCGGATAACGCTCGTAGTATTCCGGGCCGTGGCTGCCGTCGGCGTGCAACACGATGATCGCGTGGCCCTTGAGGCTGTCGATGTAGCTTTGCAGGTCGGCCAGCAGCGCCTCATCGAGGCAGTTGTTGCCGTCGCAGAACGGCCCCGGCTGGTTCTTCGCGATGTCGCGGTGCGGCACGCGCAGGCAGGTGCCTTTGCAGTCACTGTTGTTGTCCAGCCACAGCACTTGCACGCCGGCGCGTTGCAGGATATCCAGCAGGCCTTCGTAGGTTTTGCCTTTCTTGTCGCTGTAGTCCTCACGCGGGAACATCGAGAACATGCACGGCACCGACACTGCCGTGGACGTGCCGCAGGAGTGCACCTGGGTGAAGTTGAGGATGTCCAGTTTGCTCAGCTCGGGATTGGTCTCGCGCGCATAGCCGTTCAGCGAGAAATGATCGGCGCGGGCGGTTTCGCCGACCACAAATACCATCAGCGACTTCTTCTCGCGGCTGGCGGCTTTGGCGCTCATCACCGCGTCTTCACCGATGGCCTGCACCACAAAGTGCTTTTTGATGCCCAGGCGCTGCTTGGTGTATTTGCTGATGGCGTAAATGTAGTTGGTCGGGTTGATGAAGTGGGTGAGCTTGTCTTCTTCGCGGAAGATCGGCGCATAGGTCGAATAGAACGCGCCCACCGAGGCGCCGATCACCAGCACGCACGCGGCAATCACCAGCAGCTTGTTGAGCAGGCCGCGAAAGAACGGCCGATAACGCACCGGCCAGCGCCAGATCAACGCCGCCGGCAGCACGCCGAGCAGCAACACGTAAGCCAGCAGTTTGCCGTTGAACAGCGCAGCGGCTTCGCCGGGATTGGTTTCGAACACGTTCTGGATCATCACCGTGTCGATGGTGATCCCGTATTCGTTCATGAAATACGCAGCGCAGGCCGAGAGCAGGGCCACCACAGTCAGCGCCGGTTTCAGCGTCCAGCGAAATGACACCAGGGTCAGCAGCAGGGTGATCGCCGCCCACAGGAACAGGCCGAACGAAGCGAAAAACGCCAGTTTGTGTGCACCTTGCAGGGTGATCAGCGTACCCAGCGCCTTCCAGGTCGCCAGGTTGTACAGCGCCACCAGTGCCAGGGAAAACAGCAGCACCAGACGGGTTGAAGTGATGGACGGTAAACGCAGTCCTTTGCCCAAAGCCATTACAGACATTCCTCTACTCGAATAGAACACGCGCGGAAACGCGCGTAACTGTAGAAGAACAATAGTAAAAAATTCGTAAACATCCTGTAACAAACACTCAGGTCAACGCAAAACCCTGTAGGAGTGAGCCTGCTCGCGATAGCGGTGGGTCGGCCGACATCGTTGTTGAATGCCACGCCGCCATCGCGAGCAGGCTCACTCCTACAGTGGGTACTTTGGTGGGTCAGAAAGATTTGCTCAGGCTGGCGACCAGCGTCGCCGTGCACACATCCTTGAACCCCCAGTTGCTCAGGCACTGGCTCTGCGACAGATCGGTGTCGATGTAGCTCAAACCCAACACCACCCCGGCCAAGTTGTGCGTCAGCTTGACCTCCCATTCCCGATAACTGTCCTCGCCACGCCCGGACGCCGAGTACAGGTGCGGGTCCTTGAAATCCATGTTGCCGTAACGCAGCTTCAGCCCCGAATCGAATGGCAACTCGGTTTCATAACCGACATAGGTGTAGAGCGAGCTCTGCTTGCTGTCGATCCCCGGCGCATCGCTGGAGTAATACGCCGCGAGTTTCACCCCGTAGACACCGAGAATCCCGTAGACCTCGCTCTGGTTGAACTGGCTTTCCTTGGGATAGGCGTACTTGAGGTAACCCAGATCGAGGCTGACATCCTCGGTGGCCTGCCACAGCCAGCCGGCGTAGTAATCGACTTCCTGCCGGGTTTTCAGGCCACCGCCAAAATCGACGTTGGAGCTCCAGGCGCCCACGTACAAACCGCTGCTGTGGGCCAGGGTCAGACCGGCCTGCACGGCCGGGTCATTCTGGGTTTGCGAGATGCCGCGGGTGCGGTAGTCGCTGGCCAGGGTCAGGTCGAGCAGCACGGCGAAATCGTCGTTCAGGGGGATCGCGTAGCTGCTGAGGGGCAGCAAACTGGAAAAACCGAGGGCGAACAGGGGCAAGGCTTTCATGGAGAAGTCCCGATGTTGTGATTGTTTTAGGGGCTGGACGCGAAACCTGTAGGAGTGAGCCGGCTGACACACCGTCATCGCGAGCAGGCTCACTCCTACAAGGGAAAGGCAGTGTTGTTATTGGGTGGCGGTATAGACCTGACGCCCACCAAACCAGGTTTGCAGCACCTGGGTGTCATGCAGGGCTTTTTCGTCGACGCTGAACACGTCGCGATCGACGACGATGAAATCGGCCTGCTTGCCCGGCGTCAGCGAACCGATCTGCTGGTCGAGGCCAATCGTGCGCGCCGCGTTGGCGGTATAGGCGTAAAACATGCTTTCGCGATCCAGACGCTCGTCGGCATTCAGCACCCCCAGCGGCCCGACGCGGGTGATGGCCTGGGCCATGGCGTTGAACGGGTTGGGCGACGACACCGGCCAGTCGCTGGCACCGGCAATCGTCGCGCCCTGTTTCAGCAGCGAGTGCGCCGGGTATTGATAACGGAAGGCGAGGGCGCTGACGTAGGGCTTGATCATGTCGGTGGTGTAGTCGTCGGCGCTGGCCCACAGCAGTTGCATCGAAGCGATCACGTTCAGCGGCTTGAAGCGGGCGAACTCTTTCGGGTTGACCATCTGCAGGTGGGTGATCGAGTGAGTGATGCCGCTCTGCCGATCCTTGCGCGCACGTTCGATGCCATTGAGTGATTCACGCACCGCACGGTCGCCGATGGCGTGGATGTGCACCAGCCAGCCGCGCTGGTCGATGGCGCTGACCAGCTCGCCGAAATGTTTTGGATCGATCAGCAGTTCGCCCTGTTTGTGCGAGTTGCTGTACGGGTCGATCATCGCCGCGCTCTGCGCCGGGTACTCGATCACGCCGTCGGCGAAGATCTTGACCCCGGGCAGGGTCAGGTTGGGGATGCCCTGAAACTGCTGGCGCACCTTATCCAGCGTGTTGAGGTCGGCCGGCAGACTTTTCGGATTGGCGACCAGCAACGCTGCGACGTGCACGCTCATGTCGCCGCTTTCCGACAGTGCTTTGTAGGCCGGCAGCACGCCGACGGTTTTTTCGGTGGGTTTGAGCGCGAACACGGCCTCGCCCGGTGCGGCGTTGGCGGCCGGATCCATCCACGCGGTGATGCCGAGGCTGTTGTTGAAGCGCACCGCGGATTTGGCTGCGGTGAGCATATCGGCCGGGCTCGGCACCGGCATTTTCGCGGCAACCCGATCCCAGCCGGCATCGACCAGGAAGCCGTTGGGCTCGCCGTTGGCCAGTCTGCCGATCGTGTCTTTTTCCGCAGCGGGCAGGGTCTTGAGCAACGCCGCGTCGATGCCGGCGCGCTTGAGCATCACGTTGTTGGCCCACGCGGTGTGGTGGTCACTGCCGGTGAACACCACCGGCACGTCAGCCCACTCGCCGTGGTTGAAGGTCTTGCCCAGCGCTTCGGCCTGCGCCCAGTACGCTGAGCTCATGCCGGCAATGCTCAGCACATCGCCATGTCTGGCCTTGCCGTCGTCACGCCAGGCGCGCAGGCGTTTTTCCAGTTCGTCGAGGGCGACGACTTCGTCTTCCATGTTGGCCGAGACCATTTCCAGGCCACCGAAAATCGCGTGGGAATGGCTGTCGATCAAACCTGGCATCAGCGTCTTGCCGCCGAGGTCGATCACCTGCGTGCCGGGTTCGATCAGCGCCTTGATCTGCGCATCGCTGCCGACTTTCAGCACCTTGCCGTTTTCCACGGCCAGCGCCTGCACCTTTGGTTGCGAACGGTCGGCGGTGAAAATCTTGCCGTTGACCAGCACCAGATCGGTGGCGGCCATGGCTTCCATCGAGGCAAAACTTATCGCGCTCACCAGCAGACTCGGGATGAATCTTTTCATTGAAGATTTCCTTGTTATTGCGTCTGATGGCCAGATTAGTGGCTGACACTGGCCGACAGAACGCCTCCCTCACGAAAAACGTTTTTGTCTGAATGGAAAAAGCATGGACAAGCTGGGTGCACTGAAAATGTTCGTGGTCACCGCGCAACTCGGCAGTTTCAGCCGCGCGGCGGAGCAGTTGGGCAAGACCCCATCGGCGCTGACCAAAGCGGTCAATCATCTGGAGTCGGAACTTGGCGCGCGGCTGTTCGAACGCAGCACGCGGCGGATTCTGCTCACCGAAATCGGCCGGGTTTATCTGGAAACCGCGCGGCTGGTGTTGCAGCGACTGGAGGAGGCCAGCGAGGAAATCGAGCAGTTGCAGCACGGTCTGCGCGGCAGCCTGAAAATCACTGCGCCATTGGCTTACGGGCGGGCGTTTCTCGATCAGGTGTGTGACGGCTTTTTGCAGCAATACCCGCAGATCAGCCTGCAAGTGGACCTGTGCGACGCGTTCGTCAATCTGCTGGAAAGCGGCTATGACCTGGCCTTGCGCGAGGGCCATGATGACCTGCCGGGGCTGATCGCCCGGGTGGTCGGCAGCAATCGCCTGGCCTTGTGCGGCAGCCCGAAGTATCTGGCACGCAAGGGTTTGCCGGTCACCCCGCAAACCCTCGAGCAGCATGAATGGCTGCTGTATCAGCACCCGTTGCTCAGCCGCGAGTTCTGGTGGGCTGAACGCGACGGCCAGCGCCTGAGCCTGGCGCAGCCGACGGCGCCGCGCTTGCGCAGTGACAATTACGATCTGCTGCTGGCCAGTGCTTTGGCCGGACGCGGCTTGCTGCACACACCGCTGTGGAGCGCCGCGCCGTACATTGCCGACGGACGTCTGGTGCGGGTCATGGCTGATTATGAAATCGACCCGGACAGCTTCGGCCCGCACATTCTCGCGGTGTACCCCAGCCATCGGCGGGCCACGGCTAAAGTGGTGGCGTTCATCGATTACATCTCGGCATTTCTGGCCGAGCGCGGATTGAACTGACTGGCGGTCATTGCCAGCAAAAAGGCGAAAGAGTACAAATGTACTCCATGACTAATCTCACTCCCCGCCGTACCGCCATCCTGACCTTTATCCGCGAACGCATCGCCGAACACGGTCAGCCCCCAAGCCTCGCTGAAATCAGCGAGGCTTTTGGTTTTGCCTCGCGCAGCGTGGCGCGCAAGCATGTGCTGGCGCTCACCGAAGCCGGGTTTATCGAGGTCAATCCGCACCAGGCCCGGGGCATTCGCCTGCTCGGGCAACCCGCGCGGCCGGAGCTGCTGGACATTCCGGTGCTCGGCCGGGTGGCTGCCGGTGCACCGATCGGCGCCGATGCCGACATCCATAACCGCTTGATGCTTGATCCCGCGCTGTTCTCCCGTGCGCCCGACTACATGTTGCGGGTGCAGGGCGACTCGATGATCGAGGACGGCATTCTCGACGGTGATCTGGTGGGAGTGAAGCGCAATCCCGAAGCGCTCAACGGGCAGATCGTGGTGGCGCGCCTCGACGGCGAAGTGACGATCAAACGCTTCGAACGTGTCGGCGCTACGGTGCGCCTGCTGCCGCGTAACCCGGCGTACCAGCCGATTGTCGTGCGCGATGATCAGGACCTGGCCATCGAAGGGGTGTTCTGCGGTCTGGTGAGGCAAGGCTGATGGGCGCCGTCGTTGCACTCGATACGCTGTTCAATGGCGGCCAGGTCTGGAAGGGCCGGCCTGCGCCACCGGCGGCCAGCCCGCAACCCACCGGGCATGCCGCGCTGGATGCGGCACTGCCCAGCGGTGGCTGGCCGGAAGCGGCGCTGAGCGAAATCCTCCTGGCCGGGCCCGGGGTTGGCGAGTTGCAACTGGTGTGGCCGACGCTGGCGCGGCTGTCGGCGGCGGGCGAGCGCATCGTGCTGGTGGCGCCACCGTTCGTGCCGTACCCGCAGGCGTGGGCGAACGCCGGGGTCGATCTGCGTCAATTGTCGGTAATCCAGGCCAGCGAACGCGATGCCTTGTGGGCGGCGGAACAATGCCTGCGTTCCGGCAGTTGCGGCGCGGTGCTGTGCTGGCCGCACAAGGCCGATGACCGAGCGTTGCGGCGTTTGCAGGTGGCGGCGGAAACCGGCCAGACCCTGGCGTTTGCCTGGCGCCCGCTGAGCGAGGCGATCAACCCGTCGCCGGCCGCGTTGCGTATTGCCATCGACGCCAGACCCGCCCAGTTGCGCGTGCTCAAGTGCCGTGGCGGACTGGCGCGCACGGCGCCGATTGCCTTTGCCGTCGGGCACTGAGGTCGTCATGCGCTGGGTGTGTATTCTGTTCCCGCAATTGGCCCTCGACGCGGTGCTGCGCCAGCGTGCCGATCCTGCTGAGCCGTTGGTGCTGCTCAGTGGCCCGGCCCAGCGCCGGGTGCTGCAAGCGGTGAATGCAGCGGCGCGCCAGCTCGGCTTGCGCGCCGGCCAGTCGATGACCGCCGCGCAAGCGTTGAGCAAAGGCTTTGCCACCGCCGATTACGACCTCGCCGAGGTCGAGCACTGGCAGCAGTTTCTCGCCGCGTGGGCCTATCGTTTCAGCGCGCAGGTCAGCGTGCATTATCCGCGTACCGTGGTGTTCGAGATCGAGTCGAGCCTGGGCCTGTTCGGCTCCTGGGCGCAGTTCGAAGCGCGGCTGCGCAAGGAGCTGACCGAGCTGGGTTTCCGCCATCGCATCGTCGCCGCACCGAATCCGGTGGCGGCGCGGGTGCTGGCCAACGCCTACGACGGTCTGGTGGTACCTGACGGTGAAGCCCTGCAGCATCACCTCGGAAAGTTGCCCGTCGACCGTGTCGGGCTGGAGCCGCAGGTCGCCACCGCGCTGACGCGCATGGGTCTGCGCAACCTGAACCAGCTGCAGAGCCTGCCGCGTCAGGCCCTGGCCCGGCGCTTCGAAGCGTCGATGCTCAAGCATCTCGACACCCTGTTCGGCGCACGGCCGCTGGCCTTGGCGTTCTATCTGCCGCCTGACCGCTTCGATGTGCGTATCGAACTCAATTTCGACGTGCAATCTCACCAGGCGCTGCTGTTTCCGTTACGCCGCTTGACCGCTGACCTGTCGGCATTCCTCTGCGGACGTGACAGCGGCGTGCAGCGTTTCGACCTGCATCTGGAGCACGCCGGGCTGCCGGACACGCTGATCAAGGTCGGCCTGCTCAGCGCCGAGCGCGATCCGGCGATGCTCTTCGAACTGGCCCGCGGGCGACTGGAGCAAGTCCAGGTCGAGGCCCCGGTGCGCGGTTTTCGCCTGCGTGCCGAAGACCTGCCGAGTTTCGTGCCGCAGTTTCAGGAACTGTTCGATGACCGTCCGCAACAGACCTTGCCTTGGGAGCAATTGCGCGAACGTCTGCGTGCACGGCTCGGCGATGACGCGGTGCAGGGCCTGCGCTTTCAGGCCGACCACCGCCCCGAATGTGCGTGGCAGAACGGCGTCGACAAGCAGCGTTGCAGCGGTTTGCCGAGTGTGCAGCGCCCGGGCTGGCTGCTCGGCGAACCGCAGAGTGTGCCGGAAGGTTCGGCGCGGATTCTCATGGGCCCGGAGCGCATCGAGTCCGGCTGGTGGGACGGTGATGATGTGCGCCGCGATTACTACCTGATCCAGAACCGCGCCGGTCAGCAGGGCTGGGCCTATCGGGCCGTGGGCGAGGGCGGTCCGTTGTGGCTGCAGGGCTGGTTTGCATGAGCCACGACTATGCCGAGCTGCACTGCCTGTCGAACTTCAGTTTCCAGCGCGGTGCCTCCAGTGCCCTTGAGCTGTTTCAGCGGGCGAAAAAACACGGTTATCAGGCGCTGGCGATCACCGACGAGTGCACCCTGGCCGGTATCGTTCGTGCCTGGCAAGCGGCGAAATCGGTGGAACTGCCGCTGATCATCGGCAGCGAAATCCGCATCGATAACGGCCCGAAACTGATACTGCTGGTGGAGAACCTTGCGGGCTATCAGGCCTTGTGCGGCTTGATCACTCAGGCCCGGCGGCGTACGCAGAAGGGCCAGTACCAGGTGCTGCGCGAGGATTTCAGCGAGCCGTTGCCGGGATTGTTCACCGTGTGGGTGCCGGACAGCGTCGATGACGTGGAGGAGGGCCGCTGGCTGAAGCAGACTTTCGGCGAGCGTCTGTATCTGGCGGTGCAGCTGCATCGTGGGCAGGACGATCAGCGGCGGCTGGCGGCACTGCTGAGTTTGGCCGAGCAGCTGCAGATCGCCGCCGTGGCCAGCGGCGACGTGCACATGCACGCCCGTGGTCGGCGCGCCTTGCAGGACACCATGACCGCGATCCGCCATCACGTCCCGGTGGCCGAGGCCGGATTGCGCCTGCATCCCAACGGCGAGCGGCATCTGCGCAGCCTCGAGGTGTTGCGCGAGCTTTATCCGCCGGCGTTGCTCGACGCCTCGGTGCAACTGGCCCGGCGCTGCACTTTCGAGCTGAGCGAATTGCGCTATGAGTATCCGAAGGAGCTGGTGCCGCAGGGGCATACCGGCAGTTCCTGGTTGCGGCAACTGACCGAAGAAGGCATTGCCTGGCGCTGGCCGAAAGGGCCGCAGGCCAAAGTGCTCAAGCAAATCGACGATGAGCTGAAACTGATCGCCGAGCTCGGCTACGAAAGCTACTTCCTCACCGTGCACGACGTAGTAAGTTTCGCCCGCAAGCAAAAAATCCTCTGTCAGGGCCGTGGTTCGGCGGCTAACTCGGCGGTGTGTTTTGCCTTGGGCATCACCGAGATCGACCCGGACCGCACCACGCTGCTGTTCGAGCGTTTCATGTCGAAAGAGCGCAACGAGCCGCCGGACATCGACGTCGATTTCGAGCACGAGCGCCGCGAAGAAGTCCTGCAATACGTGTTTCGCCGATATGGCCGGCGGCGTGCGGCGTTGACGGCGGTGGTCAGCACTTACCACGCTGCCGGTGCGGTGCGCGACGTAGCCAAGGCCCTTGGGCTGCCGCCGGATCAGATCAATGCACTGGCCGATTGCTGCGGCCACTGGAGCGACGAAACACCGCCGCTGGCGCGCTTGCTAGAAGGCGGCTTCGACCCCGACAGCCCGGTGCTGCGTCGAGTGCTGAGCCTGACCGGGCAACTGATCGGCTTCCCCCGGCACTTGTCGCAGCACCCCGGCGGTTTCGTGATTTCCGAGCAACCGCTGGATACGCTGGTGCCGGTGGAAAACGCCGCGATGGCCGAGCGCACGATCATTCAGTGGGACAAGGACGACCTCGACGCGGTCGGGCTGCTCAAGGTCGATATCCTCGCCCTCGGCATGCTCAGTGCGATCCGTCGTTGTTTCGACTTGCTGCGCCGTCATCGCCATCTGGATCTCAGCCTGGCGACGATCCCTGATAAAGACAAAGCGACCTACGAGATGATCAGCCGTGCCGACACCATTGGCGTGTTCCAGATCGAATCACGGGCGCAGATGTCGATGCTGCCGCGCCTGAAACCGGCGAAGTTCTACGATCTGGTGATCGAGGTGGCGATCGTCCGCCCGGGGCCGATTCAGGGCGGGATGGTCCATCCGTACCTGCGCCGGCGTAACAAGGAAGAACCGGAAACCTATCCCTCGCCGGAACTTGAAGTGGTGCTCAAACGCACCCTCGGCGTGCCGCTGTTTCAGGAACAGGTGATGCAGATCGCTATCGTTGCGGCCGACTACAGCCCCGGCGAGGCCGATCAGTTGCGTCGCTCGATGGCCGCGTGGAAACGCCATGGAGGCTTGGAGCCGCACAAGGAACGCCTCGCCGCCGGCATGAAGAAAAACGGCTACACCGAGGAGTTCGCCGCGCAGATTTTCGAGCAGATCAAAGGCTTCGGCAGTTACGGCTTTCCCGAATCCCACGCTGCCAGTTTCGCCTTGCTGACCTACGCCAGTTGCTGGCTCAAGTGCCACGAACCGGCGGCGTTCGCCTGCGCGTTGATCAACAGTTGGCCGATGGGTTTTTACAGCCCGGATCAGATCCTTCAGGACGCCCGTCGGCATCAGTTGCAGATCCGTCCGGTGGACGTGCGCGCCAGCGACTGGGATTGCAGCCTGGAACCGATCAGCGGCGCGCAGCCGGCGATTCGCATGGGCCTGCGGATGATCAAGGGCTTTCGCGAGGACGACGCCCGGCGCATCGAAGCGGCGCGGGCGCGGGGGGCGTTTGCCGATGTCGCCGATCTGGGCGAACGGGCCGCGCTCGACAGTCGCGCCCAGGCATTATTGGCAGACTCCGGCGCGTTGCGTGGCATGGCCGGGCATCGGCACCGTGCGCGTTGGGAAGTGGCCGGGGTGCAGAAACAGCTGGGCCTGTTTGCCGGTTTGCCAAGTCAGGAAGAACCCGATGTGCTGCTACCCAAACCGAGTGTCGGCGAAGATCTGCAGGCCGATTACGCGACTATCGGCACCACGCTGGGGCCGCATCCGCTGGCGCTGCTGCGTGGCGAACTCAAGGCCCGGCGTTGCCGCAGCTCTCAGGAGTTGCTGGACGTCGAGCATGGTCGGCCGGTGAGCATCGCCGGGCTGGTCACCGGGCGGCAGCGACCGGGCACTGCCAGCGGCGTGACCTTCGTCACCCTCGAAGACGAGTTCGGCAACGTCAACGTGGTGGTCTGGCGCGATCTGGCCGAGCGCCAGCGTCAGGTGCTGGTCGGTTCGCAATTGCTCAAGGTCGATGGCCGCTGGGAGCGGGAGGGCGAAGTGCGGCATTTGATCGCCGGGCGATTGAGCGATCTGACTTCGTTGCTCGATGGCATCCGCGTGCAGAGCCGCGACTTTCACTAAACCCCAGAACACCACATATCCCCCCCTGTGGGAGCGGGCTTGCTCGCGAAGACGGTGTGTCAGTTGGCAAATAAGTGGCTGACACACCGCTTTCGTCGGAACGCCGCCCGGAGCAAGCCCGCTCCCACAAGGGGGATTTGTGTGCGTCCAAACAAGCCAATTCATTGGCGTCAAAAATATCTGTCGCCAATGGTGGCACTTTGTCATAATGCCGCCCCTTTTCCGCTCCCCACCGCGTAGCCGTGCCGGGGCACACCGTTTTTTTCAGAAGGAATGCACAGTGAGAATGATCTCCCGGATGTTGGTCTCAGGCGTTGCGATTGCCGTGCTCGGCACCCTCGCCAGCTCCCTTGCCGGGTGCGCCACCGAAAGCTCCCGCGCCCTGCCGGTGGCCAAGGTCGAGAGCGCCACGCAAGTCTGGACCGGCGCTCGCGTACCGATGGCGGTGGGCAAGTTCGATAACCGCTCCAGCTACATGCGCGGGATCTTCTCCGATGGCGTTGATCGTCTCGGCGGCCAGGCCAAGACCATCCTGATCACTCACTTGCAGCAGACCAACCGTTTCTCGGTACTGGATCGCGACAACATGGGCGAGATCCAGCAGGAAGCGGCGATCAAGGGCCAGGCCCAACGCCTCAAGGGCGCCGATTACGTGGTCACCGGCGACGTCACCGAGTTCGGCCGCAAGGAAACCGGTGACCACCAGCTGTTCGGCATTCTCGGCCGTGGCAAGACCCAGGTCGCCTACGCCAAGGTCAACCTGAACATCGTCAACATCAGCACCTCCGAAGTGGTGTATTCGACTCAGGGCGCCGGCGAATACGCCTTGTCCAACCGCGAAATCATCGGCTTCGGCGGCACCGCCGCGTATGACTCCACCCTCAACGGCAAAGTCCTCGATCTGGCCATGCGCGAGGCGATCAATCGTCTGGTCGATGGCATGAACGCCGGTGCCTGGAAACCGGCTAACTGATCGTTATTCATTGCAAGGAGCAACACCCATGAATCTGACTTTGTCGCGGTCGCTGCTGGCCCTGACGCTGGCCGCCAGCGCCTTGCTGGCCGGTTGCAGCAGCCCGAAAACCCTGTACCAGTGGGAAGATTACCAACCGCAGGTTTACGAATACTTCAAAGGCGAAGAGCCAAAAGAAGCCCAGGCCGAAGTGCTGGAGCGCGACCTGCAGAAGATCCGTTCCACCGGCAAGGCCGTGCCGCCGGGTTACCACGCGCACCTGGGTCTGCTGTACCTGAGCATGGGCAAGGACGATCAGATGGTGCAGCAGTTCCGCACCGAAAAAGCGCTGTTCCCCGAGTCCGGCCCATACATGGATTTTCTGCTTAAAAACGCCAAGACCGGAGACGCCAAATGATCTCGCGCACCCTGAAACTGCTGGCCGCCGGTTTGGCCCTGACCGTGCTCGGTGGCTGCGTCGCGCCGAAAACCGTGGATTACTCGGCGTACAAACAGGCACGGCCGAAGACCATTCTGGTGCTGCCGCCGCTGAACACCTCGCCGGACGTCAAGGCTTCCTACAGCTTGCTGTCGCAGGTGACGTTCCCATTGGCCGAAGCCGGTTACTACGTGCTGCCGATCACCCTGGTGGACGAAACCTTCCGCCAGAACGGCCTGACCACCCCGGATGACATCCATCAGGCGCCGGCCAACAAGCTCAAGGAAATCTTCGGCGCCGACGCTGCGCTGTACATCACCGTGACCGAGTACGGTACGCGCTACATGGTGATCAGCAGCGAAACCGCGGTAACCGCCACCGCCAAGCTGGTCGATCTGAAATCCGGCACCACGCTGTGGACCGGTTCGGCACGGGCGTCGAGCGAAGAGGGCGGCAATAACAGTGGTGGCGGCCTGGTCGGCATGCTGATCACCGCCGCGGTGAAGCAGGTGATCAACAGTTCGACCGATGCCGGGTATCCGATTGCCGGCGTGGCGAGCAATCGCCTGTTGTCGGCCGGTCAGCACGCAGGACTGTTGTACGGCCCGCGTTCGCCGAAGTACGGTACTGACTGATTTAGGTACGACACAAAAACCTTTGTAGGAGTGAGCCTGCGCGCGATAGGGGGTTGTCAGGCAACATCAACGAGGCTGACACACCGCCATCGCGGGCAGGCGCACCCCTACCCCGGGAAAGTGTTAATCAGTGTTATTTGGCAGCGGCCAAAACCGCTCCTCCCCACCCTCGAAAAAATCCCCGTATCCCCTGCATCTCGACGCCGAAGGCGATATCCTGCGCCACACTTATCTGCGCAAACGGCGAATAACGCTGCAACACCGTGTTTGCCCGAGGCTAAAGGAGTGTTCGAATGACCGAGAAGAAACTGGAAACCACGGTCGACCGCGTCTACCAAGGGGTTTACCAGGCGATCAGCAAGCGTTCGCTGCGTCCGGGGATGAAGCTGGGCGAAGCGTCCCTGGCCGAACTGTTCAATGTCAGCCGCACGTCGGTACGCGCCGCGCTCAAGCAACTGGAAGCCGAGGGGCTGGTCACCACCGAGCCGAATAAAGGTGCATCGGTGTCGCTGCCCAGCAACGAAGAGATCCGCTCGCTGTTCGAAACCCGGCGTCTGATCGAAATCGGCATGGTCACCGAACTCTGTCGGCGCAAGGACACCGCCGCCATGCAGGTCTTGCGCGAGCACCTGCTACTGGAGGACGCAGCCCACGCGGCAGGCGATCACGAGCAACTGATTTACCTGCTCGGCGAGTTCCACCTCAAACTGGCGCGCAGCCTCAACAACCCGGTGCTGCTCGACTGGTTCCAGAAGCTGATTTCCCGCGCCTCGCTGTATGTCGCTGCACTGGATGACGACAGCCATGAAGCCTGCCGTGACAACGAACATCTGCGCCTGATCGAATACATCGAGGCGGGCGACCAGAGCGCCGCCATCGAACTGACCTGCACGCATTTGAACGGCATCGAGAAGGCGATTCTCGACGTCGCGGCGAAGATGAAAACTGGCTACCATCCCCTCAAGCACCTGATCGGGGTCTGATCCGGGCCTGGTCTGAAATCGGCTATACCTCTAATGAAACCATTACGGCCGATGAGGCTCGAAACAGACGGGCGTCGCGGCGTTCTGCCGTCGCGATGTATCGGGCAAACACCACAGGACACCGAGTCAATCGATGCAGTTTTTATCCGATAGCCACGGTTGTGACGGCTGGAAAGGCGAGATGGCCGAACGCATTTGCGCGTTCGACTGGCGCCTCACCGAACTCGGCCCGCTCGACACCTGGCCTGCCAGCTTGTGCAGCACCGTGCAATTGATGCTGGCCTCGCCCTTGCCGATGGTCATGCTCTGGGGCCACGCCGGCTACATGATCTACAACGACGCTTACTCGCAGTTTGCCGGTGGCCGCCACCCGTATCTGCTGGGCGCACCGGTGGAACTGGGTTGGCCGGAAGTTGCCGAGTTCAACCGGCATGTGGTCGACACCTGTCTGGCGGGCGGCACCTTGTCCTACCGCAACAAGGAACTGGTGCTGCTGCGCGATGGCGTGCCCGAAGATGTCTGGATGGATCTGTATTACAGCCCGGTGGCCAACGATGATGGGGTGCCTTCCGGAGTGATGGCGATGGTGGTTGAGACCACCGAGTTGGTGCGCTCCGAGCGCCTGCGTCAGGCGGCAGAAGACGCCTATCGGGCCGACAACGAACGGGTGCGTCTGGCGCTGAATGCGGGGGCCTTGCTCGGCTCGTTCGTCTGGGACGTGAAGAACAATGTGCTGTCAGCCGATGAGCGTTTCGCCCGAACCTTTTGCTATCCGCCGGATCAGGACCTGAGCAACCTGCCGCAATCCGTCAATGAGTCGCGGATCCATCCGGACGACCTGGCGTGGGTGCATGATCGGGTCAGTCATTCGCTGCAGACCGGCGAGCCGTACAACGCCGAATACCGCGTGCGGCGCGCGGACGGCAGCTACCTGTGGGTGCTCGCCAGTGGCGCCTGCGAGTTCGACGAACACGGCGCGCCGTTTCGTTTCCCCGGGGTGTTGATCGACATCCATGAACGCAAGATTGCCGAAGAATCCCTGCTCAAATTCACGCGCAACCTGGAGCAGCGGGTGGCCAACGAAGTGGATGCCCGGCTGGCGGCGGAAGAGCAATTGCGCCAGTCGCAGAAGCTTGAAGCCATCGGCGGACTGACCGGCGGCGTGGCCCACGACTTCAACAACCTGCTGCAGGTAATTGCCGGCAACCTGCATTTGCTGGCGCGGCATGAACCGGACAATGCCAACGTGCAACGCCGGGTCAGCGCGTCGCTGGCGGCGGTCGAGCGCGGCGCCAAGCTGTCGTCGCAACTGCTCGCCTTTGCCCGGCGCCAACCGTTGTCGCCGGCGGTGTGCGATCCGCGGCAGATCTTCGACGGCGTCGGCGAATTGCTGCAGCGCGCGTTGGGCGAAACCATTCAGATCGACGTGCAACTGCCGCAAGAGCCGTGGCATATCAACGTCGACCGCAATCAACTGGAAAACGCCATTCTCAATCTGGCGATCAACGCCCGCGATGCGATGAAAGGCGAGGGCACGATTGTTCTCAGTGCCATTAATACACGGCTGGACAGCACTTTTTGCGCGGGCAAAGGCATCGTTGCCGGCGATTTCGTGCGGGTGGTGGTCAGCGATACCGGCGTCGGCATTGCGCCACAAATGCTCGAGCAGGTGTTCGAGCCATTCTTCACCACCAAGGCCGACGGCCAGGGCACCGGGCTTGGCCTGAGTATGGTGTTCGGCTTCGTCAAACAGAGTGGCGGCCACGTCGAGATCGACAGCACCGTGGGCGAAGGCACGCGGGTGCAACTGTACTTTCCGCGCAGCCTGCGTCCGGTCCTCGATGAGACGCCGAGCGTCGACCCGCAGCAGGGCGGCGGCCACGAGACCATTCTGGTGGTCGAGGATAACGACGCAGTGCGTGCTTCGGCCGTGGAGTTGCTGCGCGAGGAAGGCTACCGCGTGCTGACCGCCGGCAATGGCGACGTGGCGATGCAGATGCTGCTGGAAGGGATCGACGTGGATCTGATTTTCACCGACGTGGTGATGCCGGGGCTGATCAAGAGTTCCGATCTGGCAGCCTGGGCCAAGGTGCAGACGCCACCGGTGGCGGTGCTGTTCACCTCCGGCCACACCCGCGACATCATTTCACGCAACCACCAGTTGAGCCCGGACACGCATTTGCTGGGCAAACCGTATGGCCCGGAGGCGTTGTTGCAGATGATTCGCTCGGTGCTGAGTGCCTGATTCCCTGTGGCCAGGGAGCTTGCTCCCGCTCGGCTGCGCAGCAGTCGTAAACCCGGGAACCGCGGTTTACCTGCCGGGTTGATTCGTCTGGATTTGGGGCCGCTTCGCAGCCCAGCGGGAGCAAGCTCCCTCGCCACATGTTTTGTGTTCGACTCACATTTTCCGATCAAGGCCCGCCCATGACTTCCAAACGCACCTCCAAAGCACCCGTCGGCATGGTTCGGGTGCGTGGCGCTCGCGAACACAATCTGAAGAACGTCGACGTCGATATCCCCCGCGATGCGCTGGTGGTGTTCACCGGTGTATCCGGTTCGGGCAAGTCGTCGTTGGCCTTTTCGACCTTGTACGCCGAAGCCCAGCGGCGTTATTTCGAGTCGGTGGCGCCGTATGCGCGGCGACTGATCGATCAGGTCGGGGTGCCGGACGTCGATTCCATCGAAGGTCTGCCGCCCGCCGTGGCCCTGCAACAACAGCGCGGAACGCCGAGCACACGGTCGTCGGTGGGCAGCGTGACCACCTTGTCGAGCCTGATCCGCATGCTTTATTCCCGCGCCGGCAGTTATCCGCCGGGGCAACCGATGCTGTACGCCGAGGACTTCTCGCCGAACACCCCGCAAGGCGCGTGCCCGGAGTGCCACGGTCTGGGCCGGGTCTATGAGGTGACGGAGGCGCTGATGGTGCCTGATCCGAGCCTGACCATCCGCCAACGCGCCGTGGCGTCCTGGCCGCTGGCGTGGCAGGGGCAGAACCTGCGCGACATCCTCGTGACCATGGGCATCGACGTCGACATCCCCTGGAAGAAACTGCCGAAAAAGCAGCGTGACTGGATTCTGTTCACCGAAGAAACCCCGACCGTGCCGGTCTACGCCGGGCTGACCCCGGAGGAAACCCGGGTCGCCATCAAGCGCAAGATGGAACCGAGTTATCAGGGCACTTTCACCGGCGCCCGCCGTTATATCCTGCACACCTTCACGCATTCGCAAAGTGCGTTGATGAAGAAGCGCGTTTCGCAGTTCATGCTCGGCAGTCCGTGTCCGTTGTGCGACGGCAAACGCCTCAAGCGTGAAGCGCTGTCGGTGACCTTTGCCGGTTACGACATCGGTGAACTGTCGCAGATGCCGTTGCTGCAAGTGGCCGAGGTACTGCGGCCAGTGGCAGCGGCGACGTATCTGCAGCAGGCCGAAGAAAGCGGCGAAACCCTCAGCCATGCGCAAACCCGCGAAGCCCGCCAGCAACGTGTGGCCCACGGTGCCAGCGGCCACGCCAGTGCACCGGACGTACGCCACACGCCAAACCTGTCGCTGGAAAAACGCCTGGCGGCGCAACGGATTGCCGAGGACTTGCTGGAACGGGTCAGCACCCTGACCGATCTGGGCCTCGGTTATCTGGCGCTGGAGCGCAGCACGCCGACGTTGTCGTCCGGCGAGTTGCAGCGTTTGCGCCTGGCGACGCAATTGGGCTCGCAACTGTTCGGCGTGATCTACGTGCTCGACGAGCCATCCGCCGGTCTGCATCCGGCCGATGGCGAGGCGCTGTTCGAAGCCTTGCAGCGCTTGAAGGCCGACGGCAATACGCTGTTTGTGGTCGAGCACGATCTGGAAACCATGCGCCGCGCCGACTGGCTGATCGACGTCGGCCCGGCAGCGGGAGAGAAGGGTGGGCGTGTGTTGTACAGCGGCCCTCCGGCCGGGCTGGCCGAGATCGACGAATCGCAGACCCGCGCCTATCTGTTTGCCGAGAGCCAGCGGCAGACCCGCACCGCGCGCAAGCCGAGCGGTTGGCTGAAACTCGATGGCATCAGCCGCAATAACCTGCACAACCTCAGCGCTGAATTTCCCTTGGGCTGCTTCACCTCGGTGACCGGGGTTTCCGGTTCGGGCAAGTCGAGTCTGGTCAGTCAGGCGTTGCTCGAACTGGTCGGCGCGCAACTCGGGCGGCCGCTGGGTGAGGACGAGCCGGAAGAGCTCAGCCTCGAAGACGATGCGCCGCAGGCCAGCAGCGGTCAGGTGACGGCGGGGCTGGAGTCGATCAAACGCCTGGTGCAGGTCGATCAGAAACCCATCGGCCGCACGCCACGTTCGAATCTGGCGACCTACACCGGGCTGTTCGACAACGTGCGCAAACTGTTCGCCGCCACGCCCGAGGCACGGGCGGCGGGGTATGACGCCGGGCAGTTTTCCTTCAACGTCGCCAAGGGTCGTTGCCCGACCTGCGAGGGTGAAGGTTTTGTCAGCGTCGAGTTGCTGTTCATGCCGAGCGTGTATGCGCCGTGCCCGACCTGTCATGGCGCGCGCTACAACCCGCAGACCCTGGCGATTCAGTGGCAAGGCTTGAGCATTGCGCAGGTGCTGCAACTGACCGTGGAAGAGGCGGTAGAAGTGTTCAACGAGCAGCCGGGGATTCGTCGTTCACTGGAGGTGCTGCGTGACATCGGCCTCGGTTATCTGCGGCTCGGCCAACCTGCCACCGAGTTGTCGGGCGGTGAGGCGCAACGGATCAAACTTGCCACTGAGCTGCAGCGCAATCAGCGCGGCGCGACCCTGTATGTGCTGGATGAACCGACCACCGGACTGCATCCGCGCGATGTCGATCGGCTACTGGAGCAGTTGGACAACCTGGTCACGGCGGGGCACACGGTGATCGTCGTCGAGCATGAAATGCGCGTGGTGGCGCAGAGTGATTGGGTGATCGACATCGGCCCGGGGGCTGGTGATCAGGGCGGCAAAATCGTCGCCGCCGGCACGCCGCAGAAAGTTGCCGCGAGCAAAAAGAGCCGAACCGCGCCGTTTCTGGCCCGGGCCTTGAGCCGATAGCGACGCCGTTCCTACTGGCCCCACAGGGGGCTGCGGTGTACTCGGAAGATGTCACACCGCAATCCCTTGTAGGAGTGAGCCTGCTCGCGATAGCGGAGTGTCAGCCAGAAATGAATTGACTGACCTGACGCCATCGCGAGCAGGCTCACTCCTACAGGGTCTGTGTTCTCAACCGAGCAACCTGATGGCGGTGTGTCAGGCACCATCAAGCGTGCGGCGGACCTTGTCCAACAGTTCGCTGATCTGGAACGGTTTGACCAGCATTTCCATGCCGCTGCCCAGGAACACCTGGCGATTGATCGCGGTCTCGGCATAACCGGTCATGAACAGAATCGGCAGGCTTTCACGCCAGCCCCGCGCCACGTCCGCCAGTTCCCGGCCGCTCATGCGCGGCAGGCCGACGTCGCTCAGCAGCAGGTCGATCGTCGGATCATTCTGCAAGCGCTCCAGCGCGGTTTCGATATCCGCCGCCTGCGTGCAGCGATAACCTGCGTCTTCCAGCACTTCGGTAACGAACATGCGCACTGCCGGCATGTCCTCGACGATCAGGACATGCTCGCCGGCACCCTGCGGATCCACCTTCGGCGCCGGGATGTCGGCGCCGGTCGGGTCGTTCGTCGCCGGCAGCATGATGGTCACTTCCGTGCCGCGCCGTGCCACGCTGCGGATATGTGCATCGCCACCGGACTGGCGGGCGAAGCCGTAGATCGTCGACAACCCCAGACCAGTACCCTGGCCCAGCGGTTTGGTGGTGAAGAACGGGTCGAACACCTTGTCGATCACACTGTGCTCGATACCGGTGCCGTCATCGCGCACCGACAGCGCGACATACGCACCATCGGCCAGATTCGGGTCGCCGTGGGAATACGCCGCATAGGTGTTGACCCAGATATTGCCGCCTCGGGGCAGCGCATCCCGGGCATTGATGACCAGATTCAGCACAGCGCTTTCCAGCTGTACCGGGTCGACCAGGGCAATCGCCGGTTTGTTGGTCAGTTCAAGCTTGAGGGTGATGCGTTCGCCGATGGTGCGCATCAGCAATTCTTCCAGCGAGCGCACCTGCTCATTGATGTCCACCGGCCGGGTATCCAGTGGCTGTTGGCGGGCGAAGGCCAGCAGACGATGAGTGAGGGACGCCGCACTCATCGCCGAATTCAGTGCGGCTTCGGCGTAGAACTGCACCTTGTCCGGACGCGCATCGGCCATGCGTTTCTGGATCAGTTCGAGGCTGGTGATGATCCCGGTCAGCAGATTGTTGAAGTCGTGGGCGATGCCCCCGGTGAGCTTGCCCAGTGCGTCCATTTTCTGCACTTGCAGCAACTGCGATTCGGCGCGCACGCGCTCGGCGACTTCCTTGGCCAGTTGTGTGGTGGTGTCGTCCAGCTGTGCCAGGTGCGAGCGCTCGCGGTGGCGATGCTCGGTGACGTCTTCGACGAATACCAGGCTCAGTTGCGGTGTGCGGTACGGGGAAATCTGCCACTCGGTTTCGCGAACCTCGCCCTGTACGCGCATGTTCAACGTGCCTTTCCAGCGCTCGCCATCGACCAGCCGCAGGCGCAACTCGTTGAGGATCGCGCCCTGGTCTTGATCAAAGCACTCGCTGAGCGTTTCCGGGTTGCGGTTGTCCTGAATCATCTGCGTGAAGGCGTGGTTGCATTCATGCACTTTCAGGTTGGCATCAAGCACGGCAATCGGCGCCGAGACATTGACGAAAATCTCGCGGAAGCGTGCCTCGCTCTCGCGCAGCGCGTTTTCGGTATCACGCACCCGCAGCAGAGTGCGCAGGGTCGCCAATAGCACGTCAGGGTCTACCGGGTGAATCAGGTAGGCATCCGCCCCGGCATCGAGACCGGTGATGATGTCGCCGGTCTGGATCGACGCCGCAGACACGTGGATCACCGGCAGCAGCGCGGTGCGTGCATCAGCACGCAAGATGCGCACGATGTCGAAGCCGCTCATGTCCGGCAGGTTCACGTCGAGGATCAGCGCATCGAGTGGCTCGCTCGCGATCAGCGCCAAACCTTCGCTGCCGGTGCCGGCCTCCAGCACCTCGTAGTCATGGCGCTCCAGGCGCCGGCGCAAGGCGTAGCGGGTGGCGGCGTTGTCGTCGACGATCAACAGACGGATGTCACGTTTCATCGACATTCTCCAGGGCGAGCGCCAGTGGAATGATCACGAAAAAGGTCGATCCGACCCCCGGCTTGCTGTCCATCCCGACCTCGCCGCCGAGCAGGGCAGCGAAGCGCTTGCACAAGGACAAGCCGAGGCCGGTGCCGCGCAGGCGTTTCTGCAGCGGCGAGTCGACCTGCGAGAAGTCCTCGAACAATGCACCGTGCAGCTCCGGCGCGATACCGATACCGGTGTCGCTGACGGCAAAACGTACTTTGTCCGAGCCTTCCAGGCGCGCCGAAACCCGCACTTCACCGCGGGTGGTGAATTTCAGAGAGTTGGAAATGAAATTGCGCAGAATCTGCCCGAGTTTTTTGTCGTCGGTGTACAGGCGTGGCAGGCCGACCGGCTCTTCGAAAATCAGGTCCACCGCCGACGCATCGACGATCGGCCGGAACATCCCGCGCAGGGCGGAGAACAGGTCGAACATGTCGAACCATGCCGGGGAAATAGTGATCCGCCCGGCTTCGATCTTCGCCAGATCGAGCAAGTCATCGACCATGTCGCTGAGTTCACGCGCGGCGCTGCTGACGAACGCCACCTGCTTGTGCTGCTCGGGGCTGAGCGGGCCGTCGAGCTCATCGGCCAGCAGGCTGTTGATGCTGAGGATCGAGCCGAGCGGGGTGCGGAACTCATGGCTCATGTACGACAGAAAGCGGCTTTTCAGGTCCGAGGCCTGCCTCAGTTCTTCCGCCTGGGTGTCGAGTTCGGCGTAGAGCGCCAGCACGCCCTGGTTGGTCTCGTCGAGTTCCTCGCGCAGGGCCGCGGTCTCGCTCTGCAATCGGGCGATCAGCGCAGCCTGTTCGGCGGCATTCAGGCTTGGCGACTCAGCCATGGGCGGCCTCCAGGGCAACGACCAGTACCGTGACGTCGTCGCGCCCGCGACAGAAGTCACGGTGCAGGACGCTGGCTATCACGGCAGGATGGCGGTGCACCAGACCGGGGTAGTCTTGAAGATTCCAACGGGACTGCAGGCCGTCGCTGTACATGATCAATAGATGTCCGTTCACGTGAGCATAGTCAAAGGGCTGGGCTTTTCGGTATTGACCGCCGACGATGCCCGGGTGCGAGGCCAGCCCGCGCGACTTGTCGGCGGTGAGCAGGCTGGCGCCGATGTTGCCCACGCCAGTAAAGGTCAGGCCATCGCGGGCGGCATTGTACTGGGCGAACGCGGCGGCGCCGCCACGGCTGCCGATCATGTCGCGGTGCATATCCTCCATCAGCAGCACCGGACTGGCGAACGGGGTTTGGGCGAACACCCGCTCGCCGGCCTTGGCCGCGCGCTCGGCATCCTCACCGTGGCCGAGGCCGTCGATCACCAGCGCACTGACATTCGCGCCGTTGTACGCCAGGTGCCAGGTGTCGCCGCACGCCGGGTCGTTGTGCAGCGAGTGCTGGCTGACGCCGTAGCGCAAGTCCGGTTGACGGTCGCCGCGCGGGTACAAACGCGCCAGTAGCACCGCGCCACGGGCGTCGGCGTGGACGTCGAAGACTTCGGTCTGCCGCGCCACGGCGCCCAGTCCGATGCCTTGGGTGCCACCGGTGGAAAAACCATCGGTCAGGCAGGCGTCGAGGTCAAAGCCCTGTGCGCGATCAATC
This sequence comes from Pseudomonas sp. YL2, assembly GCF_023063025.1. Classification (NCBI taxonomy): domain Bacteria; kingdom Pseudomonadati; phylum Pseudomonadota; class Gammaproteobacteria; order Pseudomonadales; family Pseudomonadaceae; genus Pseudomonas; species Pseudomonas sp. YL2. The sequence goes on from NZ_JAJSLU010000016.1 coordinate 74,864, forward strand.
GCGAGCATTTCGATGCCGAATCCGCCGGGGCGCGGCAACAGGCGCAGGTGAACTTCGCCGCGGCTGGCGTGCTTGAGCACGTTACTGGCCAGTTCGGTGGCGACCAGCGCCACGCGTCCGGCATCGGTTGCATCAAAACCGAGTTGCTCGGCGAGCCGTTGCGCGGTGCGCCGGGCATGGCCGATCTGGCTGCTGTCTTCGATCAGCAGCACCTGGGTCAGCGACCCAGCGATATTCATGTCCATCGGGTGATCGTTATTCGCGTGCCCTTACCGGGCTCCGTGTCCAGTTCGAACTCCTCGACCAGCCGTTTGGCGCCGGTCAGGCCCAGGCCCATGCCGCTGCCGGAGGTCCAGCCGTCGGTCATCGCCAGTTTGATATCGGCAATACCGGGGCCTTCGTCACGGAACGTCAAGCGCAGACCGACCTTGTGATCTTCATCGAGAATCTGCCAGTCCATGTCGCCGCCGCCACCGTACACCATGGTGTTGCGGGCCAGTTCGCTGACCGCCGTGACCATTTTGGTCAGGTCGATCAGGCGCATCCCGCATTCGGTGGCGAGTTTGCGGGCGGTCTGGCGTGCGAGCACGACATCCTGCTCGATATGGATGGGTTGAGTACCGCTGCTGCGTACGGTCATTGCCGGTCTACTCGTTCCTGCAGCAGTTTCATCCCGCGCTCGACGTTCAGTGCGGTGCTGACACCCGGCAGGGTCAAACCGAGTTCGACCAGGGTGATCGCCACGGCGGGTTGCATGCCGACCAGCATGGTTTCAGCGTCCATGATTTTCGACAGCCCGGAGATGGTGCTGATCATCCGGCCAATGAACGAGTCGACCATGTCCAGCGCCGAGATGTCGATCAGCACGCCACGCGCCGAGGTCTTGCTTATGCGCTCGGACAAGTCGTCCTGCAACGTGAGGGCAAGCTGGTCATGCATGTCGACCTGAATGGTCACCAGCAGGAACTTGCCCATTTGGAGAATCGGGATACGTTCCATCGGCTCAGACCGCTTTGCCGAGGCTGATACCCAGGCGGGAGAGGGCGAGCTTCAGTGCGTCGGCCAGATTGGCCTTGGTCACCACGCCTTGCAGGTCGAGGCCCAGATGGACGATGGTCTGGGCGATTTGCGGACGCACGCCGCTGATGATGCAATCGGCACCCATCAGACGAATCGCGGTCACGGTTTTCAGCAGGTGCTGCGCGACCAGGGTGTCGACGGTCGGGACGCCGGTGATGTCGATGATGGCGATTTCCGAACCGGTGTCGACGATGCGTTGCAGCAAGGACTCCATCACCACTTGGGTGCGTTGCGAATCGAGGGTGCCGATCATCGGCAGCGCCAGGACGCCGTCCCACAGTTTGACCACCGGCGTGGAGAGCTCCAGCAGTTCTTCCTGTTGGCGCTTGATCACTGCTTCGCGGGACTTCTGGAAGGTGCGGATGGTGTGCATGCCGAAGGCGTCGAACAGTTCGGAGATTTCCCAGAGTTGTTCGGCGAGCAGCGCTGGCTGTTCTTTATAGTGCGCTTGCAGCAGGGCAAACAGCGGGCCCTTCAGGGCGAAGATGAAACTGGCAGTCTGTTGCGAATCCTGACCGAGCTGGGCACGGCTGTGGGAGAGTTTTTCGAGGAACTGGCGGGTGGCTTCCCAACCCGGCGCATTGATGTTGGTGCCGTTGTCATCCTGCAGGCCATTGATCACCAGTTGCAGGAATTCGCTGGTCTGCTGTTGCAGGTCATGGTCTTTGAGGTTGCGGGTGGCGCCGCTGGCTTCCAGGCCGTTGATCCATTCGCTCAGCAGTTGTGGTTGTTTGTTTTTCATCGCATCGAATGTGCTGTTCTGCAGTGCTGCCATGTGCCTGTTGCTCCGTAGCGTATTGGGGCCGGTTCTGTAAAAAGTGACCGGTGCGAAGTCAGTGACCTTTGCCGTTCAAAATAGTTGTTCAGGTGCGCAAGGATATTTTTGATCCGGCGCAAGCAATGCCCCGGTAACTCTAGTCGGCGCCCTTCAAACCAGCGATGTTTTGAACGTTGGCACCGTAGCGGCTTCGAACATACAAGGCCGGCGGGTTTGAGTCGCGCCGGTAGTGAAAAACGAGGTAGCCATGAACGAGCAAACCAGGCAACAACAGAACCAGGGTACAGAGCCGATCAATCGCAACGACCCGGCCATCGACCCGCAAGTGCCGGGACAGAGTCCGCCAACGCAACCCACGGGTGGCACCGAGCAGGCGCAGAGCGCCGATCCGGCGGTGGATCAAAAGAACAAACACACCGACAACAACAACGAGTTCAGCCCCGGTTTCGAACCTGAGCCCGATCGTCCGAAGCCCGGTGAAGAAACCGATGCCGACATCGATACTGACGGCGGTTGATCTCGCTGAAACGACAAAAGGCCGCATTTATCAATGCGGCCTTTTGCTGTACAGCGCCCGGGTTACTTGCTCGGGTGCTTGGCTTGTAGCTCTTTGGCGGCGGTCAGGTGTTTTTCCAATGCCGGGAGCATTTTCTGCGCAAAGGCCTTCAGTTCCGGGGCTCCTTTGACTTTGTCGTCGGTCACGGTGTTGGCTTCTTTCTTGAACAGTTCGATGGTTTCTTCGTGGGCCTTGACCTGGTTGTTGGCGTAGGCCGCGTCGAAGGATTCATCGCGCATGTCGAGGATCTTTTCCTTGGCCTGCTTGACCAGAGTCGTGGTGTCCGGGACATCGATGTCATTGGCCTTGGCAATGCTCGCCAGTTCGTCGTTGGCCTTGCTGTGGTCGGTGATCATCATGTTGGCGAACGCCTTGATGTCGGCCGACTGACTTTTTTCCAGGGCGAGGCGACTGGTCTCGATCTCCGCGATGCCACCGGCAGCGGCGTTGTCGACGAAGTCGTTCGAGGTGGCGGCGAAGGCACTGCCCATGCCGCTGCTCAGAGCGACAGCCAGAACGAGATGACGCAGGTTGAATCCGTCCATTGATGTATCTCCACACAGGTTTTTGTTGACGTTATGCAATGGAGGGAGCGGAGCAGGAAAAGGTTTGATCGTGTTTCCGAAAGGGCGACGAACGGCCACCGCTGGTCTGACAGGTGGTCGACAGAACCCCTCAACCAAGGCCATTCTGATACGGGCTGACGCATCGGTCGCGTCGGCTGCCGATCAACTGACGGAGGTGTTCCATGCCGGTTCCCCATGACCTGTTTCAGGACTTGAGCTGCACGAAGGAAGAGATCCAGCAAAAACGCACCCAGGATCCACGACTGGATTCACTGATCAACAAGTATTCCCAGGCTGACGCCGACGTGGTCAAGGCCGAAACGGCCACCTCGGACGCCCCCAGCGACGACGCACTGAAAAAACTCAAAGAGAAGCGTCTGAAGGTCAAGGACGAAATAGTCAGCCATTTGCAGGCGCCGTCCTGATCCCCGGATGATCCGCCGACCCACGGTTGCGGATTGATTGGAACGACGACCACCCTCGGCACCTCGAATGTTCAGAGTCTTCATTCAGCGACTCTCTGCGAGGTGCCACATGAACACACCCAGATTCCCCAGTGAAGAGCAGGGCGGTTTCGACCCTGTTCCCACTCACCCTGAGCCCAACAGCCCGGCACACACCACCACTTTTCCCGAAGAGCCGGACGAAGATCTTCCTGAAGACGAAGATCCGGACAAGTTCGACAGATCCGGTAACTGACAGTCCGCTATCGCGAGCAGGCTCACTCCTACAGTTGGAATGCGGTCAACTGTAGGAGTGAGCCTGCTCGCGATGACGTCAGTTGATCTAACACAAAACCAGCAGGCTCACTTCAACGCGTCCGCCAACGGCAACCGCGCCATGTGCGTAGCCTTCAGCGACCCCAGATACAACCAGTCCCCATACTCGCGCGCTGTGGTGATCGGCGAGTAATTGCCGCTGCTGGCGTCCTGCAGATTGGCGATCACCTTGCCCTCAAGATCCAGCCCCAGGACGAACCCGCGTTTCTCCACCGGTTTTGGCAGCACCGTCAGCGCGCGCACGATCATTTTGCGCACCCGCGGATGCCCAGCGGTGCCGTCGAGCAAGGCACTGCGCGGTGCGTACAGCGCGACCCAGAAGCGGTTGCTGCCATTGAACGCGAGGTTGTCCGGCAGGCCGGGCAGGTTGTCGATGAACAGGTCATGGGTGCCGGCCTTGGGTCCCGTCAGCCAGTAACGACTGATGCGGTAGGCGCCGGTTTCGTTGACCAGCACATAAGCGTCATTCGGGCCGAGGGTCACACCGTTGGCGAACTGCAGTTTGTCCAGCAGCACGCTGGTCTTGCCGGTCTGAAAGTCATAGCGCAGCAGGCGCCCGTCACCGCCATGTTCAATGATCGCCTCACCGTCATGCCCGTAACCCCAGCGGCTGCTGGCATCGCTGAAATAGGCGTAGTGCCCGGACTTGTCGATCGCCACGTCGTCAGTGAAACCGAAAGGCAGACCATTGGCCTCGGTGGTCAGCGGAATCAACTGACCCTGGGCATCGAGCGAGAGCAAACCCTTGACCCCGTCGGCAATCACCAGCAAACCATTGGGATGTCGCGCCAGGCCCAGCGGCCGGCCGCCAGTGTCACTCAGCACCTTGCGCTCCTTGCCATCGAGGCTGGTGCGGATCAGTCGCCCGTCATACAGGCCAGTGATCAGGTAATCGCCTTCCAGCAGCAGTGCTTCGGGGCCGTCGATGTCGCTCGGGCCAACCTGTTCGACGGCCTTGAGCCGCTGGTTTTCCGCGTAGACCCCTTCGTTCAGTGACGGCGCCGCTGGCGGTTTCCACGCCACCGGCTGCACCTTGGTCGGCATCAGCAGCAGAAACGCGATGACGAGGATCACCAGCAAAAACAGCAGACGCTTCATGAAAGGTGCCCCGTCAGCGTCAGGTGCCTGAGCGCCATGTCGCGCAGGGCCTGCATCGAGGTCGCCGATTCACGTTCGATGCGGCGCTTGAGCAGCAGCAGATTGGCCAGGCGCATGCCAAGGCCATCGAACCGGTAATCCAGAGTGCGCACGAACCGCGTGCCGTCGCCTTGCGCCGCGCACTCGTAGGTCAGCAACAGCGACAAGCCATGATCGCCCCGCGCCTTGGCGCACCAGCGGCGACCGGGCAGATACTCGGTGACCTCCCAGCGCAAATGGCCGGCGCGCCCGCCGGCATGAATGTCTTCTTCGAAACGCGCGCCGGCATGCAGCGGGCCTTGCGGGCCGTCGATTTTCAGCGACGACGGGTGCCACTCGGGCCAGTGGTTGACGCTGGCGGCGTAGCGGAGCACGGCGATCGGTTCGCCGGCGATATCGATCTGGTGCTGCATGCGGGTCATGGGCGATCTCGAATAGCGCAACGGGGCGGGTGGCGGTTCCCAGTACAGGGTGCCGAACAGGTAATCCATCAGCGGAAAAACGATATTGAAATTACGCTCCTGCATGCGCTCGCGACGGTGATGCAGTTCGTGCAGATGACGCATCTGGCGGATCCACGGCAGGTGGGTCAGCGGATTATTCGGCGGTAGATGCTCGCAGGCGTGAAACACTTCGTAGGTCAGATAACCCAGCACCATGCAGCCGCCGAACAGCCCGGCGACATTGGTGTTGAACTGCGCGAGCAGCCACCACAGCGGCAGGGTGAAAACCAGCGTATGCACGACGATCAGCCAGGCTGGAAACAGAATCACCCGCCAGTCGCGGGCACCGTCATACGTCATGTGGCCGGGGGTGAAAAAGCTGTGATGGTCGCCGGCATGTCGGGCATAGAACAGCTTGGCAAAAGTCTTTTTGTGGTGACCGAGATGGCGATGAACCATGTACACGCCAAAGTTGAACAGCAGCAGGGTCAGCGGCACGCTCAGCCATTCCAGCGGCTGCACCTGATGCGCGCTGCTCCAGAAGGCACCGATTGCCAGCACGCCAAACAGCAGCACGAAGGCGCCGTGCAGCCACGGGTTGTACAACGGATGAATGGCCGCGCGATAGCGGCTGCGGAATGCCTCGGTGGTCTGCCTCACTGCGTTCACCTGTGGGTATTGTTGTTATACCCGGCAGATTAGCCGATCCGGCCGTTTGTGCAGGCCGCACCTTGAGGTCAGTTGCGCCATGCTCCGGTGTAAAGCGGCCGACTCAGCTCAACGGGTTCCAGCGTTGCGACCAGTCGTCATCGGTGGCGATTACCTGGCGCAGCAGATCGAACGCCTGTTGCAGCGTCGCCGAGTCGCGCTCGCGGGCATACACCAGATAGGTTGGATAGCCGAATTCCGGGGCTTTGGTGACCGCTTCCAGTGCGCCGGTTTCCAGATAGCTGCGCACCACACGGGTACGGAAGTAGCCACTGCCGCCATGTTCGAGGATGTATTGCAGGGCCAACGGGCCGAGGTTGAAACTCAGCGCGGCTTTGGCCTTGTCCGGCAGGGCAGCGTCGTGCTGGCGACGAAAATCCGGCCCCCAGTCGATGTAGACATAGGGATCCGGGCGGTTCGGCGCACGCACCAGAATCAGTTTTTCTTCCAGCACCTGCTCGACTTGCAGGCCGGGCCAGTATTCCGGCTGATAGACCAGCGCGGCATCGAGCACGCCGAGTTCGAGTTGGCGCAGCAGGTTTTCGCCGTCGCGGATTTCCATGCGCAGGGCGTGGCCGGGGATCTTATCGCGCAGTTCGGCGGCCCAACTGAGCATCAACGGGTTGCACAGGCTGACTTCGCCGCCGATGTGCAGCACGTTGTGATAGCCGTCCAGCAGCGGCAGGTCGCGCCGTGCGGCTTCCCAGGTCTGCACCAGTTGATTGGCGTAGACCACGAAGGCCTCGCCGTTGGCAGTCAGTTTCGCCCCGGCGCGGTTGCGCACGAACAGCGTACTGCCCAGCTGACTTTCGAGTTTCTGCACCCGGGCGGTGATCGCCGTCTGCGTGACGAACAACTTCTGCGCCGCCGCCGCGAGGCTGCCGTGACGGACGATTTCCAGAAAGGTGCGGGCGAGGTCGATGTCCATGGGCGGGCCGGTGTCTGAGGTGCGGGCATTGTAAGTGCCGGCTCGCCACCGCGTCATCGTTCATCGCGAGCGGGCTCACTCCCACAGGGTCCTGCGCTGGCCCATCGATTTCGCGAACCGTCAAACCAGCATTGCCTGACCCACCGCCTTCGCGGGCAAGCCCGGCTCCCACAGGGTTGGGCGGTGGCCATGGATTTTGTGAACGACACGACCCCCTGTGGGAGCGGGCTTGCTCGCGAAGAGGTCCGCCGATCACCACAAAATCAACCCGCCAACTCAACCTTGCGCACCCGCGCCCAGTCTTCCACCAATCGCGCCGGCGTGCCGCAAGCCTTGCGCTTGTAGACGAAGTGGCTGCACTTCTCGGCAAACTGGTTGCGGTTGTAGAGCATGTCTTCCTGCATCTCTTGCAGTTCGCTTTCCCGACATTGCTCGATCAGCACCTGATCCACGCGCAACTTGCGCTCGCGCACGGCAGCGTAGGTCGGGTCGGTCAGTGCCGCGTTGGCTCGTTGCAGCAACCACAAGGAAAACTCATCCGGGCAGCGCGGGCCGATTTCCTGGATCATGCCCAGTTGCAGCGCCTGCGTGGCACTGACCGGCAGGCAGGCCTGGGTCAGTTGCTCGGCCATCGCCGGGCCGACGGCGCGCGGCAGGCTGTAGGTCCAGTATTCCGAGCCATACAGACCCATGCTCTTGTAATGCGGATTGAGCACGATGTCGGCCCGGGCAAACACGATGTCGGCGGCCAGCGCCAGCATCACGCCGCCGGCCCCGGCATTGCCGGTCACGCCGCTGACCACCAGTTGCCGCGCGCTGAGCAGTTCGGCGCAGACATCGTCGATCGCCTGAATATTCGCCCAGGCTTCAGCGCCCGGATCCTGCGCCGCCTGGATCACGTTCAGGTGCACACCGTTGGAAAAGCTGCCGCGTCCGCCCTTGATCAACAGCACGCGAGTGTCCCGAGACTTGGCCCAGCGCAGCGCCTCGACCATGCGCTGGCACTGTTCGGTGCTCATCGCACCGTTGTAGAACTCGAAGGTCAGCTCGCCGACATGCCCGGATTCGCGGTAGCGGATCGGCTGATACGGCTCGTCGTTGAATGGCTCGCTGGCGATCGACCAGTCGAGAGTCGGCACGCCGTCCAGTTGCCCGGCCAGCACATGCCGCGCCGGTTGCTTGAAGGTCTCTTCGCCGGGCAGTGGTTTGCGCCGCAGCGAGCCGATCCACAGGCTGTGATCGCCGGTCGCCAGCAGCACCGCGTCGTCATGCACCGCGAGGATTTTGCCGGGAATGCCAGTGCGCTGATCGAGGTGCGCGTCGTACACGTAATACTGCCCGCCCGCCAGGCTTGCCAAGACTCCGGGCTGGCCGTCAGCGGCGTCGATGCAGCGTTTGATGAACCGCGAGCAGTCGTGCCAGCTGAAGGTGCGGTCGTCCTGCTTCATGTTCGGTTGCAAGCGGCCGCGGACTTTCGGGTCGCTGTAATCCAGTGCGACCGGAACGAAGCCGTCGATGAATTTCTCGACCACTTCGCGAATGCAGCGAATCGCCGCATCGCTGACCCGCCCGTTGTACAGCTCGGACTTGCGCAAGCCCGACGGCAGATTGAATTCGCAGGTGGCCCAGACCGGGCCGGCGTCCATTTCTTCCACCGCTTGCAGCGCGGTCACGCCCCAGCGTGTGAGTTCGTTGGTGATCGCCCAGTCCAGCGCGCTGGCGCCACGATCGCCGACGATGCCCGGGTGGATGATCACCACCGGGCGCTGCGCATTACTCCACAGTGCGTGCGGCACGCGATCCTTGAGGAACGGGCAGATCACCAGATCGGCGCCGCTGTGTTCGATCTGTTCGCACACCGACGCCTCGTCGGTGAACACCACGACGCTGGGCGAGTGCCCGGCCTGACGCAGTTCCAGCCAGGCGCGTTGAGTGAGGCCGTTGAAGGCCGATGACAGCAGAATAATCTTCAGTGATCGCATGGTTTTCTTCCTTGAAGGGATAGCCGCGGGCTCCCGGTGAGCCGTCCTTGGCGTTCGATGAAGCGCGCAGATTAGAGAGTGGCTGCGCGCTGGCAACTGATCAGGGTCAACGTTGTGTCAGTCAATATTTCTGCGGCGACGGAGCGCCTTATTCTCAATGGTTTGCTTATCCTGATTTTTAATTACTTCAAATGTCCGCAACGCTATTGCACAGTCGCGCCTGATCAAGAGCCGGACGATCCCGGCAGAACGATGGTTTTTCGCAGCGGGTGGGACCCGTTTCAGGGAGCAAGGCATGGGTGATGTTCAAAACCCGCATTACCGGATGATTGGGCACATGTTCCAAAAGGACTATCGCTGGCTGTGCGCTGCCGTTGGCCGCACGCTGGGTTGCCCGCACAGCGCGCAGGACATCGCCTCGGAAACTTTTTTACGGGTGCTGGCCCTGCCGGACCCGAGCGCCATTCGCGAGCCGCGGGCGCTGCTGACCACCATCGCCCGGCGGCTGGTCTATGAAGGCTGGCGCCGCCAGGATCTGGAACGCGCCTATCTGGAAAGCCTGGCGCTGGCGCCGGAACCGGTGCATCCATCGCCGGAAGAACGCGCGCTGGTGATCGAGGCGTTACTGGCGGTCGATCGCTTGCTCAATGGCTTGTCGGCCAAGGCCAAAGCCGCGTTTCTCTACCATCAGCTCGACGGTTTGACCTACAGCGAAATCGGCAAACGGCTCGGGGTTTCCACTAGCCGTGTGCAGCAGTACATGGTCGAAGCCTTCAAACGCTGCTATCAGGCGATGCAGGCATGAGGCCGGACGAGGCGGTGATCGATGAGGCGGCGCAGTGGATGGCGCTGTTGCAGTCCGGCGAGGCCAGCGCTGGCGAGCGTGCGGCGTTCGAAGCGTGGCGCGCGGCTGATCCGCGCCATCAGCGGATCATCGAACAAATGGGCGGCGGCCTTAACCTGCTGCGCAACCCGAACTTGCGCGGGCTGCCACGCAACAGTCTGCTGCACAGCCTGAATGCGCCGTCGAGCCGGCGGCGCTTTGTCAGTGGCAGCTTGAGTGTACTCGGCATCGCGGTGCTGGCCGGGTTGCTCGGGCGCCGCTATGGCTGGCTGCCGGAAGCGGGGGAGTTAGCGACCGGCACCGGCGAGCGACGCGATTTCACCCTGGAGGATGGCAGTGCGCTGAGCCTGAATGCGCGGACGCGGGTGGTGGCGCGATTCGATGCGACTCAACGCTTGCTGGCGTTGCGCTCGGGTGAGTTGCTGGTGGACGTCGCCAAGGATCCCGCGCGGCCGTTCGTGGTCGAGACCGAACATGGGCGGATGCGGGCGCTAGGGACGAAATTTCTGGTGCAACAGGGCGACGATTCTACGCGGCTGGTGATGCTGCATTCGCAGGTCGAAGTGGTCACCGCCGGCGGTGCGCGGCAAGTGGTGGAGGCGGGGGAAAGTCTGCTGTTCAACGCCCAGGATATTCTGGCTCTGGAGCGCAGCACCGGCCAGGAAAGTGCCTGGGTGCAAGGTCGTCTGGAAGTGCGCGACCGGCCGCTGAGTGAAGTGATCGACAGCCTGCGCCGCTACCGCCGGGGCATTCTGCACCTGAGTCCCGAAGTGGCCGATCTGCGCCTGAGCGGCCTCTATCCGCTGGACGATAGCGACCGCACCCTGCAACTGCTGGAGCGCTCGCTGCCGATCCGCGTCACCTGGCACAACCCCTATTGGGTCAGCATCGGCGCGCGGTTATAGCGTCATAACTTCTTGGCCTAATCGCCGCCCTATAAAAAGCGCCGGCCCGCTGCTCATTCCCTGCAGACGCCTTCAACAGGGAAGCCCTTGATGATTTCATTCAAACAACAATTACCGCGCCTGACCCTCGCCGCCGCATTGGCGATGGGGCTGGGGCCGATCGCGGTGTATGCGCAGGATTCTGCCGCTCAGGTCTACACCTTCGACATCGCCAGCGGCCCGCTCGACGAGGTCTTGCTCGACATTTCACGCCAGACCGGCGTACCGATTTCCTTCAGCCAGAATCTGGTGCAAGGCAAACGCAGCAGCGCCGTGCGCGGAGCGTTGGGCGGGCGTCAGGCCGTCGAGAAGGCCTTGCTCGGCAGCGGCCTGCAAGTCGAGCAAAGTGCCCAGGGCCTGAGCGTGCGTGAAGGCGCGGCGAGCACGCCGGTGGCGGCCAAAGTCAGTGCCGTGGCCCCGGCGACCAGTGCCGATTACCGCATGGAAAAAGTCACCGTCACCGGCTCGCGAATCGCCCGTGCGCAGAGTGATGGCGCGACCCCGGTCAACGTCATCACCCATGAAGAAATGGAAGCGCGCGGCTACAAGAACGTCTACGACGCCTTGGCAACGCAGACGCAAAACACCGGCATGACCCAGGGCGAGGACTACGGCAACACCTGGCAGCCAGCAGCCAGCGCAATCAACCTGCGTGGCCTCGGCCCCAATCACACGCTGGTGCTGATCAACGGCCGGCGCGTTGCCGATTACCCGACGCCATACGATGGCAAGGTCAACTTCACCAACCTGGCGAATATTCCCTCGGCAGTTATCGACCGTATCGAAATTCTCAGCAGCGGCGCCTCGGCGATCTACGGTTCGGACGCAATTGCCGGCGTGGTCAACATCATCCTCAAGAAGCAGATCAATGGCATCGACGTCAATCTCAAGGGCGGCACCAGCGAGCGCGGCGGTGGCGACAATCAGCGCCTGCAAATCAGCGGCGGTGGCAGTTGGGGGGACTTCGACGGCTTGTTCGGCCTGGAGCTGACCAACCGCGATCCGATCTGGGCCGACGATCGCGGCTTCATGCAGAGCGGCCCGCTGGCGGATGTCGGTTACCGTCGCGACCTGAGCAACAACCGCTACCTCGGCCCCGGTTGCGGCGCCTATCAAGGCACCTTCGACAACAAGCTGCTGAACAACGCGGGTCGTTGCCGCACCGATCAGATGTACAACGATTACTGGACGATCCAGACGCAAAAGGAAAACTACGACGGCTACACCCGCGGCACCTGGCACTTCAGCGACAGCGGTCAGGTGTTTGCCGACTTGATGTATGGCCTCGATCATATCCAGAACAACACCCGTGGCCCGACTTTTACTTCGCCGGACTTCATCAACCAGAACAGCGGCAATCTCGAGCGCTGGTATCGCCGTTACGGTGAAGAGGAAATCGGTGGTCGCACCAGCAACAACAGCAAGTGGACCGACACTTCATGGACCGGCACCCTCGGCCTCTCGGACAAGATCGCCGACACCGGCTGGAGCTATGATCTGGCGGCCAACCGCTCGGAGTACCGCAGCGTCCGAACCACGCGCTACACGCCGCTGTCATCGATTCAGGATTTCTACCTCGGCCCGCAATTGGGCGTGAGTGGCGGTTATCCGGTGTTCGCCCCGGACGCCTCGCGCCTCGATCGCCCGCTGACGCCACAAGAGTGGGAGCAGTTTCGCAGCAACCTGACCCAGCGCAGCAAGTCGGTTTCCACCAGCTACAACGCCTCGATCAATGGCGACTTGTTTGACCTGCCGGCCGGCCCGGTCGGATTCGCCGGCGTGCTGGAAGCGGGCAAGCAGGAATATCGCGTCGACCCGGATGACGGTCTGAATGACGGCACCTTTTATGGCGTGAGCCCGGCGCAAAGCTCCGGCGGTTCGCGCAAGCGCTACGCGGCGGGCGGCGAGTTCAGTATTCCGGTCACCGACACCGTGCTGGCCACCGCCGCCGGGCGTTGGGACCAATACAAATTCAGCGGCCGCAGCGAGCAGCAGAAAACCTATAACCTCGGCCTCGAATGGCGCCCGATCACCAGTCTTTTGCTGCGCGGCAGTTACGGCACCAGTTTCCGCGCGCCGGACCTGAACTACATCTACCAGTCCGACAGCAACGGTTACTACCCGGCGCAGATCGACTACTACGGTTGCAGCCAGGGCGTGCAGGGCGCGTGTGATCGTGGGCGGGTCGACTACACCCAGAGCGGCACCCCGGATCTTGAGTCCGAACGCGGCAAATCCTGGACCTATGGGTTTGTCTGGTCGCCGTCGCGCAACTTCGATTTCTCCACGGATTTTTGGCGGGTCGAGATCGACGACCTGCTGACCACCGTCGATGAAAACCGCCTGTTGCAGCAAGAGAACGAATGCCGCAACGGCACCCAGGACATCAACTCGGCCAACTGCCAGTCGACCCTGGCGCGCATCGATCGCAACCCGGGCACTGCGGCGATTGACCCCAACCAGTTGCAACGGGTGCGGGTCAACGCGATCAACGCCGCCAGCGAGCGGGTCAGCGGTCTGGACTTCAAGAGCAACATCCGCTGGGGCGCCGGGCAGTACGGCGCGTTCAGTTCGGCGCTGGGCTATACCCTGGTGCTATCGCATTACTACAAGGAGTCGGACGAAGCACCGACTCAGGACTGGCGCACCTCGCGCACCAACTACGACTGGCGCAGCAAGGTCAACGCCAGCCTGACCTGGGATTACCAGAAGGCCACGGCGACGCTGATGGGCATTCGCTACGGCTCCGTGACCAACGGCGCGGGTGACGGGCGCCTGTCGCCGTGGACGGTGTTCAACGCCAGTGCGCGATACAAGCTCAATGACCGCGCCAGCGTCGGCCTGACCGTGAACAACGTGCTCAACCAGATCAAACACGATGACTCGGCTGGCTGGCCGTATTACCCGACCGGTAACTATGACCCGTACGGGCGGCAGTGGTGGCTGGATGTGAGTTATCACTTCGGCAGTTGAGCGCGCGGTATTCGTGGGTAATGTCCTACGGAAACAGGTCTGGATTTCGCAGAAGCGGGGATATTTCCGACGACATTCTCAGGTTGGTCGTCGGAAGTGCGATCTATAGCATCGGACATGACATTGAAGTCGTAAACGGCTTGGACGCTCAGGCCTCTGATAACGGATGGATTATGCGAACTCCCCACCTCGAATACGAAACGCCTGCTTATTCCCATCGCCTTCACTGGCGCACCGATCGTGCCAGATGCCCCATGGAGGAGGTCACGATGCCCAGCGTCAAGGTACCCCGGCTGACGGGGGTGAAGAGGGCCGAGGGCAAACCTGTCGACTTGCTCGTGAATGGCCGGAACATAGGTGACGATGCCTTTCTGATCGTTGACCTGACCGACGAAGGTTTTGAGCTGAACGATGTCGTCAACATGCTTTCAACCTCTGAGCTTTATCTGCAAGGCGACATGGTCAAACGCATCACCGGCAAGTCGGTCAGCACCGTACGCCGATTACTGAAGGAAGGTAAAACGGTACGGCTTGACCCGCAGCAGAGCGTCGTCGCCTACCAATATGCCTTGGTGCTGGAAAAGGCCACTCGCGCCTTCGGAAGGCAGTCACGGGCCGAGGAGTGGCTACGCAAGCCCAGCACCTACCTGAACGGTCGCGTACCGGTGGAGTTTATTCGGCATTCACTGGGGTTTCAGATGGTGGAGCAGTATCTGGGGCAACTGATATACGGGGTTTACACATGAATCCCTTGCCCTGGGACGAGCACTGGTATGCCTGGCGGCTGGACCCCGAGGTTTATGGCGGGACGTGGGACAGCGGGATGGGTTCGAATCTCAATGGTGGCCGATGGAACATACCCGGGCGGCGAGTCGTTTATGCATCAGTCGATCCGTCGTCGGCCATTCTGGAGGTGGCAGCCAATCACAGCTTTGATGCGCTGGACAGTGAACCTTATGTGCTCACGTGTTTTGAGGTCGTCAGCGAAGCAAAAGTGAAAATCGTCCAGCCGGAGGATGTGCCGAATCCTTATTGGTTGAGCCCCGCCAAGCCTTCCCCCAATCAACAATTGTTCGCCGATGCGTTATTGGCAGAGCATCCGTTTGTACTGAACCCCTCGGCGGCAACCCGGCACTCGTGGAATCTGCTGGTGAGCTGCGAGTTGGCGGAGGGGCAGTTCAGGATGGTTTCCCAGGAGCGATTCGGGCTGGATACACGGTTGCTGAGGGAGATGGAGCTGGCTTGATCCACACGTGCCATTTTTTGCATAACCTCATCACCCAACGGTCTAAATCGAGCTCTATAAAACCCTGCTGTCCATTGCACATCCCTGCATAAACCAAAACGCAGGGATGGCTGTTCATGATCCATTTTTCACCCGTTAGATCCCGTTTGAGCCTGGCCTTGCTGCTGGCGATCAATACCTTGCCGGCAGTCGCTGCCGAAGAGCCGACAACCCAGTTGCAACGGGTCGAAGTTACCGGCACGGCGATTCGCCGGGTCGATGCGGAAACCGCGGTGCCGGTCACCATTCTGCGAGTTGAAGAACTGCGCGAGCAGGGGGTGAGCACCACCGAAGAACTGGTCAGCCGGATTTCCGCCAACCAGTCCTCGGTCGGCTCCGGTCGTTCGGTGGGTTCGAGCAGCGGCGGGGCGTCGTATGCCGATTTGCGCGGCATCGGCCCGAACAAGACGCTGGTACTGCTCAATGGCCGGCGGCTGAGTAACAACGCGACCAATGCGATCAATGGCTCCGGGGTTGACCTGAACACCATTCCGTTCGCCGCCATTGATCGCGTCGAAGTCCTGCGTGACGGCGCTTCGGCGTTGTACGGCACCGATGCGATCGGCGGGGTGATCAACTTCATCACCAAGACCAGCCTCACCGAAGGCCAACTGAGCACCAACTACGACACGCCGACCCATGCCGGCGGTGGGGAAAGTCGTAACTTCAGCGGCAGCTGGGGTTTTGGCGATTTGCAGGATGACCGTTTCAACGTATTCGGCGTGGTCAGTCATGACAAGCAGCAACGACTGGCTGCCGAAGACCGTGGTTACACCTACAACTATCAGCCGGGACGCGGCCTCGATTACACCTCCGGCACCGCATCGCCGGCCAACTGGAGTCAGGGCAGCAACGCCACCAATCCACTGGCCAGTTCCGCTTGCAATGCACCGGGGTTGCTGGCGCGCAATGGCATCTGCCGCCAGAGCCTGTGGAACTACCTCGATCTGGTGCCGGAAACCGAGAAGACCTCGGCTTTCGCCAAAGCCACCGGCAAGCTCGCGGATGATCACAACGTCAGCCTCGAATACTTCTGGGCACGCAATGAAAACCGCACGCAGATTGGCCCCGGTACGTTGATGGGCAATCAGGTCAATCCCGGCACGACGTTCTATCCCGGTAACGGCATTACCCCCGGCCCCAACGGTTTCGCCCTCGACCCGACGCAACCGGTGGATGTGAACTGGCGCGAAACCGCCGTAGGCGCGCGCCAGCACGAAGACGACAACACCGGCCAGCGTTTGCTGTTGAGCTTCGACGGCAGCGTGGTGGGTTGGGACTACAACGTCGGTGCGTCGTACAACCAGAACAAAGTGGTCAATAGCATCGAGGCCGGCTATGTCAACGACCGCGCCGTCAGCGCCGGTATTGCCAACGGCATCATCAACCCGTTTGGCGCGCAGACCGCTGCCGGGCAGGCGCTGCTGGCGGCCAATGCGGTGGACGGCGATTACTCGACGGCAGTGGGGCGGGTGAAGGCGATTGATGGACGTGTCAGTCGCGAGATCGGTGACTGGTTCGGCGCCGGCCCTTCGGCACTGGCGCTGGGTGGCGAATACCGCAAGGAAGATTTCCATCAGGATTTTGCCCAGTTCGCCGCCGATGTGCAGAGCCTGGGTGTCGACCCCAATGCCAGCGTCGCCGGGGATCGCAGCGTCTCGGCGCAGTACGCCGAGGTCAACGTGCCAGTGCTCGACAGCCTCGAATTGTCCGCCGCCGTGCGCCACGACAAGTACAGCGACTTCGGCAGCACCACCAACCCGAAGTACTCGTTCCGCTTCCAGCCGTTCAAGGAACTGGTGGTGCGCGGCGCCTACAGTGAAGGTTTTCGCGCACCTTCGTTGTATGAGCTGTACAACCCGAACTTCACCACGTTCACCGTCGCCAACTACAACGACCCGCGACTGTGTGCCGGTGGCAACCCGAGTAACGGCGGCATCGCCAACCGCGACTGCGCCCAGCAGTTTTACAGCCGCACCGGTGGCAATACGGACCTCAGTCCGGAAACCGCGCGCAACGTCACCCTCGGTTTCGTCTATCAGCCATTCGAGCGCCTGAGCACCGGGCTGGATTTCTGGTGGATCAACATCGCCAACCAGATCGCCGAATTCCCGGAATCGGCGGTGTTCGAAAACCCGGAGCTGTACCCCGAGCGCCTGGTACGCAAGCCGGACGGCTCCATTGATCACATCGTCACCGGGCTGGCCAACCTCGGCAAGATCAAGACCAATGGCGTCGACGTCAGCTTCGACTACCGTTTGCCGAGCACTCCGTACGGTAACTTCGGCATCGGCCTGCAAGGCACCTATGTCAGCCGTTACGAGTACCAGCAGCAACTCAAGGGCGACTACATCGACAAGCTCGGCGATTTCCGTGGGGGCGACTTTTCCTCGGCCGGCGCCGTGGCCCGCTGGCGCCACAGCCTGACCGGCAGCTGGAATTACGGCCCCTACGGTATCGCCCTGACCAACCGCTACACCAGCGGTTACCACGACTCCGACCGCGAGACCCACGATTACGTTGGCTCGTACAACGTCTGGGATCTGGCCGGTACCTACACTTGGCGCAAAACCCTGAGCGTGACCCTCGGCGCGAAGAACCTGTTCGACCGCGAGCCACCGTTCAGCAACCAGACCTACACCTTCCAGAGCGGCTACGACCCGAAATACGGCGACCCGTTCGGGCGGACGTTGTACACGCGGGTCAATTACAAGTTCTGAGAATGCCCAGACGCGGCGGGTTTTAGTCACTTATTGATCTAAGCCTGCCCTATAAAAATCGCCGGCCTGTTGCACATCACAGGTAGGCAGAAGGTTTGGTGACTGTACTGGCCTCTCCGCGAGCAAGCCCGCTCCCACAGGGAATCTGCGGTGAGCACAACTTCCTTGTGGGAGCGGGCTTGCTCGCGAAGGGGCCAGTAGCAACACCTTGTGAAACGATCTGCCAATGCCATCCAGGCTCATTCTGCTCAGCGCCTTTGCCCTCTCAAGCCCATTCAGTTCGGCCGCCCCGCAACCCGCGTTAACGGTCTACGGCGAAGCCCCCAAATACGCCCCGGACTTTCAACACCTGGCCTACGCCAACCCCAACGCCCCCAAGGGCGGGACGCTGCGCCGCTCCTCACTGGAAAGCGGCCCATTCGATCACCTGATTCCGTACATCGACAAAGGCACCGGCGTCGCCGACATCGACGGCTGGCTCTACGCGCCGCTGGCCTATCGCAGCAAGGACGAACCCTATAGCGTCTACGGCTTGGTGGCGCAGCAGATGGAACTGGATGCGGATCGTCGCTGGTTGCGCTTCTACCTCAATCCGAAGGCCCGGTTCGACGACGGCACGCCAATCACTGCCGAAGACGTGCGTTACACCTTCGAACTGTTCACCACTCAGGGCAGCCTCAAATATCGCCAGCAGTTTCGTGACGTCGCCGACGTGGTGGTGGAGTCGCCAACGCAAGTGCGCTTCAACTTCAAGAACAACGACAGCCGCACCTTGCCACTGGATCTGGCAACGCTGCCGGTGTTGCCGGAACACTGGTGGCGCACGCGCAACTTCGCCGAGGGCGCCGGTTTCGAGATCCCGCCGGGCAGCGGCCCGTACCGGATCAGCGCGGTGGATGCCGGCCGCAGCGTGAAATTTCAGCGCGTTGCCGACTGGTGGGCCAAGGATCTGCCGATCACTCGCGGCCTCTATAACTTCGATCACTTGAGCGTGGAGTTCTTCGCCGACACCGATGTTTCCCGGCAAGTGCTCAAGGCCGGTGGCTTCGATTACAACCGCGAGTTTTCCGCGACCAGTTACACCATCGGCTATGCCGGGGCGGCGCTGGAGCAGGGCAAATTGCTTCGCGAACATCTGGCGCCGGGTGCTGCGCAAGGTTCGCAGGGTTTCGTGTTCAACCTGCAAAAACCGATGTTTCAGGATCGTCGGGTGCGGCAGGCGATCGCCATGCTCTGGGATTTCGAATGGAGCAATCGGCAAATGATGCGCAGCATGTACCTGCGACAGCGCAGTTACTTCTCGCACAGCGCATTGGCGGCCACCGAGTTGCCGGACGCCGAGGAACTGAAAATCCTCGAACCGTGGCGCGGCAAAATCCCCGATGAGGTGTTTACCCAAGTCTTCGAAGCGCCGAAAACCGACGGCAGCGGCAACATCCGCGCCGAGCAGTTGCAAGCGTTGAAGTTGCTGGAAACCGCCGGCTGGAAACCCCGTGGCGATCAATTGGTGAATGCCAATGGCGAGCCGCTGCAGTTCACTTTTCTCAACGGTCAGAAGGGCTTTGAACGGCTGCTGCTGCCGTTCAAGCGCAACCTGGCGCAGATCGGCATCGGCTTCGATATCCGCCAGGTCGACACCGCGCAGTACACCAACCGCGTGCGCAATCGCGACTACGACATGATCGTCGTCGGCTACCCCGTGAGCCAGGCGCCGGGGCGCGAGATGTTCAATTACTTTGGCTCCGACGGCGCCGACGATCCCGGCTCGAACAACTACATGGTGCTGCGTGATCCTGCGGTCGATGCCTTGCTCGAAGGGCTGGTGCAGGCCGACAACCGCGAAAGCCTGCTGCGCCATGCCCATGCCCTGGATCGGGTGTTGCAGTGGGGCTATTACTGGATTCCCAATTACTACCCACCGGGAATTTCCACGGTGTGGTGGAACCGTTTTGGTCGTCCGGCGACTGCGCCGTTGTATGACGCCGGACTCGATACCTGGTGGGAAATCAGCCCGACCGCGCTGACCGCCACGCAGATGCAGCAACAGCAAAAGGAGTACGCCCATGTTGGGTTATAGCCTGCGGCGTCTGCTGCTGATCGTGCCGACGTTGCTCGCCATTCTGCTGGTCAACTTCGTCATCGTGCAGGCCGCGCCGGGTGGCCCGGTGGAACAGGCGATTGCCCGGTTGCAGGGCATTGGTGTCGGCGCGGCGGTGGGCGGTGGTCATGTTGAAACCATCGGTGGCGAATCCCGCGCCACCCGGGGTCTCGACCCGAAACTGGTGGCCGATATCGAGCGTCAGTACGGCTTCGATAAACCGGCCGGTGAGCGCCTGTGGCTGATGCTCAAAAGCTACGCGCAACTGGATTTCGGCCAGAGCTTTTTCCGCGGTGCCAGCGTCACCGAACTGATCTGGCAGAAGCTGCCAGTGACCTTGTCACTGGGCTTGTGGGCCACGTTGATCACTTACCTGGTGTCGATTCCGCTGGGCATCCGCAAGGCCGTGCACAACGGTTCGGCGTTCGATGTCTGGAGCAGCGTGGCGATCATCGTCGGCTACGCGATGCCGGGGTTTCTGTTCGCACTGCTGCTGATCATCGTGTTCGCCGGCGGCAGCGCGCTGGACTGGTTTCCGGTACGCGGACTGGTCTCCGACAACTTCGCCGAGCTGTCGCCGTGGGCCAAGGTCGCGGACTACTTCTGGCATCTGGTGTTGCCGGTCACCGCGCTGGTCATCGGTGGATTCGCTACGCTGACCATCCTCACCAAAAACAGCTTTCTCAACGAGATCTCGCGCCTGTATGTGGTGACGGCACGGGCCAAGGGCCTCAGCCAGCGTCAGGTGCTATACGGCCACGTGTTCCGCAACGCGATGTTGCTGGTGGTCGCCGGATTACCGCAGGCGCTGGTGACGGTGTTTTTCGGCGGTTCGTTGCTGATCGAAGTGATCTTCTCCCTCGATGGCCTCGGCCGTCTCAGTTACGAGGCGGCGGTGTCGCGCGACTATCCGGTGGTGTTCGGTTCGCTGTTCATCTTCACCCTGTTCGGCCTGCTGATAAAACTCCTCGGCGACCTGTGCTACACGCTGGTCGACCCGCGCATCGACTTCACCGCGAGGACTGCCTGATGCTGACCTTATCTCCCATAGGACAGCGCCGTTGGGCGCGATTCAAGGCACATCGACGTGGCTGGTGGTCACTGTGGCTGTTTCTGCTGCTGTTTGGCCTGAGCCTGGGCGGCGAGCTGATCGCCAATGACAAACCGTTAATGGTCGAGTATCAGGGCCAGTGGTATTTCCCGGCGTTCAAGCGCTACACCGAACAGGATTTCGGCGGTGAACTGCCGTTCCAGCCGGACTATCGCAGCGCGCAGGTGCGGCAACTGATCGAGGGGCAGGGCGGGCGGATGTGGTTTGCGCCGATCCCGTTCGGTTTCGATACGGTGAATTACGACCTGACTGAACCGGCACCGAGTCCACCGAGCGTCGAGAACTGGCTGGGCACCGACGATCAGGCGCGGGATGTGCTGGCGCGGGTGATCTTCGGTACGCGGGTGTCGCTGCTGTTTGCCTTGGCGCTGACCGCCGCCAGTGCGCTGATCGGCATTGCGGCCGGTGCCTTGCAAGGTTATTACGGTGGCTGGGTCGATCTGCTCGGGCAGCGGTTGCTGGAAGTGTGGTCGGGGCTGCCAGTGTTGTATCTGCTGATCATCCTGTCCGGGTTCGTCGAGCCGAATTTCTGGTGGTTGCTGGGGATCATGGCGCTGTTTTCCTGGCTGAGTCTGGTCGATGTGGTGCGCGCCGAATTCCTGCGCAGCCGCGGTCTGGAATACGTGAAAGCCGCGCGGGCGCTGGGGGTTGGCGATGTGCAGGTGATCAGTCGGCACATCCTCCCCAACGCCATGAGCGCGACCCTGACCTATCTGCCGTTCATTCTCACCGGGGCGATCGCGACCTTGTCGGCGCTGGATTTTCTCGGTTTCGGCATGCCCGCCGGCAGCGCTTCATTGGGCGAATTGATCGGTCAGGGCAAGAGCAATCTGCAAGCGCCGTGGTTGGGGCTGACGGCGTTTTTTGTCTTGGCGCTGATTCTTTCTCTGTTGGTGTTCATCGGTGAGGCCTGCCGAGATGCTTACGATCCGAGGACTTGAGATGAACGATAACCTGATTGAAATCCGCGACCTGCGTGTGGCATTTAACGGTCAGCCAGTGGTGCATGGCATCGACCTCGATATTCGTCCGGGCGAATGCCTGGCGCTGGTCGGGGAGTCTGGCTCCGGCAAATCGGTGACCGCCCACAGCATTCTGCAATTGCTTGACCCGAACATCACGCGGATCGACGGCAGCATTCGTTATGCCGGTGAAGAGCTGCTCGGTGTGCATGAGCGCTATCTGCGCCAGTTACGGGGCAACCGCATCGCGATGATTTTTCAGGAGCCGATGAGCTCGCTGAATCCGCTGCACACGATCGAGCGGCAACTCGGTGAGAGCCTGGCGCTGCACAAAGGCCTGGCGGGCGCGCAAGCCCGTGAACGGATTCTTGAACTGCTCGAACTGGTGGGGATTCAGAAACCGCGCGAACGGCTCAAGGCCTATCCGCATCAACTCTCTGGAGGTCAACGCCAGCGGGTGATGATTGCCATGGCGCTGGCCTGCGAGCCGCAACTGCTGATCGCCGACGAGCCGACCACGGCGCTGGATGTGACGGTGCAGCGCAGGATTCTGTTGCTGCTTAAAGAGCTGCAACAGCGCCTGGGCATGGCGCTGCTGATCATCAGCCATGACCTGAATCTGGTGCGCACCATTGCGCAGCGGGTGGCGGTGATGCGCAGTGGGCGGATCGTCGAGCAGGCGTCGTGCGAGCAGCTGTTCCGTGCGCCGCAGCATCCCTACAGTATCGAATTGCTCAACGCCGAGCCGGGGGGCGAAGCGCTGTGCCGGGATGTCGCGCAGGACTTGTTGCAGGTGCGCGATCTGCATGTGCGCTTTCGCCTGGGCGGCGGTTGGCTGCGGCCGAAGACTTGGCTGCAGGCGGTCAAGGGCATTGATCTGAACCTGCAGCGCGGCAAGACGCTGGGGATTGTCGGCGAGTCGGGCTCGGGCAAGTCGACCTTGGGTCAGGCGATTTTGCGCCTGATCGACGCCGAGGGCAGCATTCGCTTTGCCGGTGAGGCGCTGGAGCAGTTGAGCGGCAAGCAACTGCGGCCGTTGCGCAAACGCCTGCAAGTGGTGTTTCAGGACCCGTTCGGCAGCCTCAGCCCGCGCCTGTGTGTGGCGCAGATCATTGCCGAGGGCTTGCAGGTACACAGCGACTTGAATGCTGCCGAGCGTGAGCAGGCGGTGATTGATGTGCTGCGCGAAGTCGGTCTCGATCCGGCGACCCGACATCGCTATCCGCACGAGTTCTCCGGTGGCCAGCGACAACGGATTGCCATCGCTCGGGCGCTGGTGCTCAAGCCGGACCTGATTCTACTCGATGAGCCGACCTCGGCACTGGATCGCACGGTGCAGAAGCAGATCGTTGCTTTATTGCGGCGGCTGCAGGAAGAGCATGGGCTGACTTACCTGTTCATCAGTCATGACCTGGCGGTGGTGCGGGCATTGGCCCATGACCTGATAGTGATGAAGGATGGCGAAGTGTTGGAGCGTGGCGAGACCAGTGCGCTATTCAGCGATGCGCGGCATCCGTATACGCAGGAGCTGTTGGCGGCATCATTTGCTGGTTGATGACAGCTCCAATGTAGTAGAAGGTGCATGCCACGGTTTATGGTGCGCCACGTGACCAATGTGGGAGGGGGCTTGCTCCCGAAAGCGGTGTGACAGGCGGCAAAACTTGTGGCTGATCCGACGTCTTCGGGAGCAAGCCCCCTCCCACCTATGACCTGTTTATGACGAAACCTGGGAGTCAGACGCAAAAATCCCGCCACAGGGGCGGGATTTTCTTCAAACCGAACGACGTCTTACGACGGGAACAGCTCGGACAGCTTCATCGACAGCATCATGTCGCCTTCAACGCGCAGTTTGCCGCCCATGAACGCTTGCATGCCGTCGGTTTCACCGCTGACGATGTCTTTCAGGGTTGCACTGTCCAGTACCAGGGTGCAGTTGGCGTCCGGGTTTTCACCTTCCTGGATGTCGCAAGTACCGTCTTTGACGATCAGCGCGTAGTGCTTGTCTTCGTCGGTGATGTTGAAACCGAAAACCAGATCCAGACCGGCAGCAGCGGCTGGGTTGAACTTGGCTTGCATCGCTTTTACGGCATCAGCTACGGAGGTCATGGTTCGATCCTTTCTTGGGTTAGGCGCTGGTTGATTACAGCAAGGGTCACAATTATCCGGACTCAGCGGAAAGTGATGAGTTCCGGAGCCTTCAGCAGTTGCAGGTGTGCGTGACTGTTGAAGGAGGCCAAAGCCACCTCGCGACCGCGGAACTTCAGCTGGTTGAGCGAGGTGTTGACGATTTGCCAATTCAGTTCAAAGGCCTGCCGGGCAGGCATTTGGGTAATCAGGTGGAGCAGGGCGGTGATGGTGCCGCCGGAGGTGAACACGGCGATTTTCTGGTTGCCGTCGGCCTGTTCGAGGATCCGGTGCAGTCCGGCCTGTACCCGCTCGACGAAACCCAGCCAGCTTTCCAGCCCGGGGGTGTCGTAGGTGCCTGCCAGCCAGCGCTCGATGACCAGGGCGAAGATACGCTGGAATTCGGCGCGGTTCTGCGCCGCGTTGCGCAGGATGTCGATGGCTTCCGGCTCGTCCTTGAGCATGGCCGGGATCAGGGCGCGGATGATCGCGTCGGCATCGAACTCGTTGAACGCGGAGTCGGTCTCCAGCGTCGGTACCGACAGGCCCTTGGCGCTGAATTGCTCCAGCGCACTGCTGGCCGTGTGTTGCTGACGACGCAGGTCGCCGGCCAGGCAGCGATCAAAGCGGATTCCCAGCTCGGCGAGGTGCTGGCCGAGGACTTCTGCCTGGCGCACACCGATGGGCGACAGGACGTCATAATCGTCTGCACCAAAGGAGGCCTGGCCATGTCGAATCAGATAGATGCTGCCCACGTCCGCGTCATCCCGGTACGTTGAAGGTTTGGCGAGGTTATGAGGATGAAAGAGTGCTGTCAATGAAAAAACATACGCTTGTTTGAAATGCTCGTTACAGGCCTGTTGCCAGAGGTTTCACGGCTGGCCGACGAGGCGGCGCATGGGTATGCTGGAACCATCCCGCGCGTGTTTTGCATCCGCGCATTGTTTTAAGGAGTCTCTGTGGAGTTTTTCACCGAATACGCCAGCTTCCTGGCCAAGACCGTAACGCTGGTGGTCGCCATCCTGGTGGTGCTCGCCAGTTTTGCTGCATTGCGCAGCAAGGGCCGGCGCAAGTCGGCGGGGCAACTGCAGGTCAGCAAGCTCAACGATTTCTATAAAGGCTTGCGTGAACGTCTGGAGCAGACCCTGCTCGACAAGGATCAGCTCAAGGCCCTGCGCAAGGGCCAGGCCAAATCGGAAAAATCCGAGAAGAAGCAGAAGAACAAACCCGAGAGCAAATCCCGGGTGTTCGTGCTCGATTTCGACGGTGACATCAAGGCCTCGGCCACCGAGAGCCTGCGTCACGAAATCACCGCACTGCTGACCCTCGCCACGCCAAAGGACGAAGTGGTACTGCGTCTGGAAAGCGGCGGCGGCATGGTCCACAGCTACGGTCTGGCGTCCTCGCAACTGGCACGTATTCGCGAGGCCGGCGTGCCGTTGACCGTGTGCATCGACAAGGTCGCGGCCAGCGGCGGTTACATGATGGCGTGCATTGGCGAGAAGATCATCAGCGCGCCGTTCGCGATTCTCGGCTCGATCGGCGTGGTGGCGCAGTTGCCCAACGTCAACCGTCTGCTGAAAAAGCACGACATCGATTTTGAAGTGCTGACCGCCGGTGAGTACAAGCGCACCCTGACCGTGTTCGGCGAAAACACCGAAAAGGGCCGGGAGAAGTTCCAGGAAGACCTGGACATCACCCATCAGCTGTTCAAGAACTTCGTTTCCCGTTATCGCCCGCAACTGGCCATCGACGAAGTGGCCACCGGTGAGGTCTGGCTTGGTGTTGCAGCGCTGGACAAACAACTGGTCGACGAACTCAAGACCAGCGATGAATACCTGGCAGACCGGGCGAAGAAAGCCGAGGTTTATCACCTGCATTACGCCGAGCGCAAAAGCCTGCAGGAGCGCATCGGCATGGCTGCCAGCGGTTCAGTGGATCGCGTGCTGCTGAGCTGGTGGAGCCGCTTGACCCAGCAACGCTTCTGGTAAGAAAAGGCCAAAGAAAAACCCCTTTCACCGTAACGGTGGAAGGGTTTTTTTTATGGTGGCGGTATATATGTATAGTTTGAGTTTGAATAGTTGATTCGAACTTGAAGTTTTTCATCGGCAATTCGCGCTTTTATAAAAAAGCCTGCTCGATAAGCTGTTGCTACTTTCAGTTTTCGAGATATTCAGTATGTCTTCCTTACCTGTACAGGCTGTCGCGCCTGTATTAACACCCGAACAAAAAGGCATGTTCTTTGAGTTAATCAAGAACAATGCTCCCGGCTGGCTGCTGTCGGCATCGGATGAACTGCGTCAGAAACTTTATCAAAGCATGATGGCCAGCCATCGCGCCCAGAGTGAAATGGCCCCGTTTCTGAAGGACCTCAAGTCTCCAGAAGAATTTTGCGCACCGTTACTGGCCAGCGCCATGTCGCAAAAGCTCGGCCACTCGCTGGATATCGTTGGGGTGATTTTTCAGCACGTGCGCTCCACCTCCAGTCTTTTGGGCTTGCGCAGGAAACTGGTGTTGCCAGTTGATCGGGATCTGCTCACGGCCGCCTGCGAAAACTTCGAACTCAGCGAGACTCAGGCCACAAATTATAACGATACCTCCTTGATCTATATTCCCGAGAAAGTAACCGGTCGAGAAGCGCATATATTATCGATCCAGCCCCATGAATTTGCGCTGTTGTGTCGAACCCTGGACTTGGGCCAGCAATATCAGACTCATCTTCGTGCGGTCTTCAATGTGGATGCCGAGGCCAATCCGTTGCGCAGCAAGTTTACTGCGAACTTGCGGTGTCGCTTCGAGGTGGATCGGCACGTCGCATTGCTGAAGAAACACATCAGTGTCGAAGTGCATGAGATGTTGCAGGCAGTCAAGGATAACCGGGACACGATCAAACTGGGCAACAACACCTTGGGTTATCAGGCCTTGCGGATGCTGGGTGTCACACTTAACGGTGTGCTGTTTATCGGCCCGGTGAGTGAGCACGCCGACAACGACTACCGTTGCGTTGTTTACCTGCCAGGTGATCCGTTGCACCCGCTCAAGGAGTATTCATCCTTCAGCGATTTCGAGAAACAGTTGAGCCAGCGGTTGAAAGGCGCAGCGTTTCGCCAATTCTTCATGCGCTTCATCAAGATCAGTGAGCGCGCAGCGTGGGTGACCGAACTCGATGGGCGTTTGTATCCGCACAGTCATTCAATCCTGCCTCGTGCCTCGTTCTACGTGACGTTGTCCGGCATCGATATTGCGGGCGACCCGTTCACCCTGATGTATCGCCAGCACGCCGAACAGACCACGGCTGACGCTCGGCTCGTAGTGGTGCCAACGGACGATGAAGACGAGAAAACCCGGCTGGCCCGACTGGACACCTATAAGGCAATCGGGGTCGACCTGCTGTTGGTCGCCGTATCGTTCATACCTGTAGTAGGAGAGGCGTTATTGGCGGTCACTGCGGTGCAGTTGCTCTCACAGGTCTATGAAGGGATTGCCAGTTGGTCCAGAGGCGAGCAGGAACAGGCAACGGATTACTTTTTCGATGTCGTCGAAAACCTGATTCTGATGGCGGCTTTCGCTGCGAGTACCAGGGCGGTGGGCACAGCGTTCAAAGTCGTCAGGTCATCGGCTTTTATCGAGCGCTTGCGCATGGTCAAACTGGCTTCGGGGCAGTCTCGCCTCTGGAAGCCTGACCTGCACGTGTATCAACAGCGTCGGGCCTTGCCTGCCGGAGTGCGTCGCGATGGTCGCGGCTTGCGTTGGGTCGATGGCCAGGCGTACCTGACGCTCGATGATCTGCACTATGCAGTGCGCCCCGAACCTCAGACCAGGCTGTGGGAAGTGCAGGCGCCGCCGGAATCGGCGAGCCGCTATGCACCGCTGCTCGAAACCAACGATCGGGGTGCCTGGCGTCATGACAGCGAGCTGGTTCAGGACTGGGATCGATTGAAGCTGCTGCGCCGCTTCGGCCATCCCCGCGAGGAGCTGTCGGATGCCAGTGCGCTGCAGGCTCTGGCTGTCTGCGGTATCGAAGACAGCGTGTTGCGTCAGATCCATGTAGATCGCGGTCATCCGCCGGCCTTGCTGCTCGACACGGTGTGGAGATTTCGCGCCGATGCAGCGGTGACGGAGTTTATCGAGCAACTGCAGATCCCGTTGTCGGCCCCCATGGCGGATGCTGACCTGCAATTGCACCTGCTGACGACATCGGCCAGTTGGCCGGCAGACTGCGCCATCAGTGTCGTCGATGCAGTGGGCACGCCAATCAATCGTTATGGCGCAACCCACGCCACCACGATCCTGAAGATAACTCAGCAGGATGTGCAGCGGGGGAAACTGTACCGTTCTCTGCTGCCTGCACTCGGCAGCCAGCGGCGCAATACCTTGCTCGGCCTGACGAGCCAGGATTCGGCGGTTCAGACGCGCAAGCTGGTGCAAATGATCGGCCAGCAGGCACAAGGTCGCCGGCAGCCGTTGTTCCAGCGAATCTATCGACGCCACGAAGCGCCGAGCAATGGTCGGGTGGCGTTTCTGGTGAAGACCTTTGCCGATCTGCCTGCCAGTGTTGCCGAAGAGTTGGCGGGCAGTGCACTGGATGGCGAAGCGCAGGAGCTGGATGCTGCCCGCGTACCATTGCGGCTGGCGCAGGAGGTACGCCGCTATCAACAGGCAATTGCTGTGTGTCGAGCCTATGAAGGCCTGTACCTGGATAGTGGCGGTGGCCACAGTACCAATCGTCTGGTGCTCGATGCCCTTGAGCATTTGCCGGGCTGGTCAGGGGTTTCAGCGATCGAGATACAGGAGTGGTCGGGCAGCCATGACAGTGTTGCGACGACGGCGTCAAGCTCATCCAGTGAGCGGGTGGTCATCAATGTGTTGGCGGATCGCATCAGCGTTCAGCAGGGTAATGATGCTGCGCTGAAGTCATTTTCCGGGCGCACCCGCGAGCATTATTTTCAGGCCCTCTGGCATGGGTTGTCGGCGCAACGCAAGGTTCTGTTGGGCCTGTCGATCGAGGCCGGGGCGAACGGGCTACGGGAGAAAATCACCGAACTTGCCATGAAACGGCGAACAACGTTTGCCAGAACCATGGGCGAACGTCCCGGCGACTATTCGCCGATGGCCCTGGCTGACCGGCCCCCGACAGGGCCTTGGGCGAACTCAGGTGTGAGCGTTTCAGTGATGGTGCGCCGTATTCAGGAACTCTACCCGGCCCATTCCCCTGCGCAGATCCATGCGCTACTCAACGTTTTGGGCCGCAATGAGATTCTGGTGCTGATGAAGCTGGAATTGCTGCGGCTGGAGTTTCTCGGTATTCGCGAAGTCTTGAATCGTTGGGTGACGCGGCAAACGCAGTACAACGGGATCGATGGCGCATTGCTTGATGTTCCACAGTCGGCGAAGGCCCGTGCCATGCGCGCGATCATTCGCTGCTGGCGCAGAGAACCGGGGGCCTCGGGCGACGCGCCACCCGACACCTTGATCTTCGCCCCGGAGCCGTTGGGAGAGTTGCCAGTGCTGGTCGGGGATTTCAGCCACGTCACGCATCTGGTCATGGACGGCGCTACGCCGCTGGGGCTGACGGCATTTTTGCGTCATTTCAGAAATTTGCGCAGCCTTTCCCTGAGGGGGAACCAATTGACCCAGTTACCGATGGCATTGGCGCGCATGCCCTGGCTGACGCATCTGGATCTGAGCGAGAACCGTATTCGTCTATCTTCTGCATCGGTGCCGTCACTGGCGCGATTGAAAAAGCTGCGGGTGCTGAGTCTGGACTTCAATGCAGACCTTGCGCATGCCCCGGATGTCAGCTCGCTGCCGGATCTGGAAATACTGCGCTTGCGCGGTTGCGCAATCGATCATTGGCCCGAGGGAACCACCGGTTTGAAACGACCGCAACTGATCGATCTGCGTGATAACCAGATAAGCACGGTACCGGAGGCGGTTCTCAGTGCTCCGCTGATGGTCAGCCGCGCCGTTCGCCTGATGGGTAACCCCTTGTCGCCTGACGCCTTGCGACAGATTGCGGCGTATCAACGGGCAAACAGCGTCAGTTTCGGTGTAATGGCCCGGGTCTATCAACACCAGCCGCTACCCAGCGTGTCGTATGAAGGTCAGAGTGCGCGCTGGCTGACCGGCAGGCCTGCCGTCGAAGCGATACCGCGTAGCGTTACCTGGGAGGCGGTAAGGGCAGCGCCCGGCTCGCGGGATTTCTTCAATGTGCTTTCACAGTTGATCCACACGGCCGATTACACCCGGTTGTACCCGTATTTCAGCCAGCGTGTGTGGAATGTGGTCGAGGCGGCCGCTGAAGACACGCGGTTGCGCAGCGAATTGTTCCGCACGGCGCGCGTCGCCACCAGTGTCGATGGTTATTCCGCGGTGTTCAGTGAGATGGAAGTCCAGGTTCTGTGTTACCGAGCCACGGTCGCGGCCGGGATCGATGGCGCGCCGCTGGAGCGGCAATTGACGCATTTGCTCAGAGGCTTGTTTCGCCTGCAAACGCTGGAAGAGCGCACCTTGGCAGAGATCAACGCCCGCGCCCAACCGAGTGTCTACGAGCATGCGCTCGAATTCAGTCTGGCCTATCGGGTGGGGCTGGCGGAGCGTCTGAATTTGCCTGGGCAGCCAAGGGCGATGAGCAGCCCGTTGAATGTCGAGGTCTCGCAGGTAGAACTGGATCAGGCCAATCAGGCCGTGATGCGTATCGAAGGCTCTTCGGCGTTTCCCGACTGGTGTATCGGCCAGCGATTCTGGGTCGAGTTTCTCGAATCGGCCTACCCCGACGCTTTCGCCCTTGTCTATGTTCGAACCTCGCAGGCATTGGAGCGCCTGGAGGAGCAGGCGGAGCTGACGCGCGACCAGGCAGCGGTGCAGATGAACGCGATTCACGACAATTTCAGAAATGAACGTCAGGCGCTGATTCGCCAGCTCACCGATCAGGCACTCGCGCGCCATCCGGCCAATGAGCTGGCCAGTTCGGATACAGAAGAGGAGGGAAGTACGCCTTGAGCAGGTGCTCAAGGCGTATTCGAGTCAGCGGCGACGGAACAGCGGCAGCGGTTCGTCAGTGGCGGCCTGGTAGGTCACCGAGAAGTCTTTCAGGCTTTCCAGTGCCTCGTACGGGTCCTTGTCGGCGCGCAGGGCGAACGCATCGAAACCGCAACGGTGCATGTAGAACAGCTGATCGCGCAGCACATCGCCAATCGCCCGCAGTTCACCTTTGAAACCATAGCGGTCGCGCAGCAGGCGGGCGTTGGAGTAGTTGCGGCCATCGGTGAAGGCCGGGAAGTTCAGCGCGATGACCTGGAACTGCGCGATGTCGTCACCGATTTCCTCGGCTTCTTCATCGGCGTCCAGCCACACACCCAGCCCGCCGTCGCGGGCCTTGAGCGCGTGAGCATGATCGCGCCACAGGGCCAGCGGCACGATCAGGTCGTCGCAGTTGGAGATGCCGTCGAGGGTCGCGTCCTTGGGCAGCAAGTGCCAGGTTTCGTCGACCACCTCGTTGTTCTTAATGATTCGCTGCATAGACGCGTTCCTTGAAGAGGTCGATGCCAATACGCTGGTAGGTGTCGATGAAGCGCTCGTCTTCGGTACGTTGTTCAACGTACACGTCGATCAGCTTCGAGATCACGTCCGGCATGTCGTCCTGGGCGAAGGACGGGCCGAGGATCTTGCCCAGGCTGGCGTCACGGCTGGCGCTGCCACCGAGGGACACCTGGTAGAACTCTTCACCTTTCTTGTCCACCCCGAGGATGCCGATGTGGCCGACGTGGTGGTGACCACAGGCGTTCATGCAACCGGAGATGTTCAGGTCCAGCTCACCGATGTCGAACAGGTAGTCCAGGTCGTCGAAACGGCGCTGGATCGATTCGGCGATCGGGATCGACTTGGCGTTGGCCAGCGAGCAGAAATCACCGCCCGGGCAGCAGATGATGTCGGTCAGCAGGCCAATGTTTGGCGTGGCGAAACCGCTTTCACGCAGTTCGCCCCACAGGGTAAACAACTGGCTCTGCTCGACGTCGGCCAGAATGATGTTCTGCTCGTGGGACGTGCGCAGTTGACCGAAACTGTAGCGCTCGGCCAGATCGGCGACGGCGTCGAGCTGCTTGTCGGTGATGTCGCCCGGCGCAACGCCGGTCGGTTTCAGCGACAGGGTCACGGCCACATAACCCGGCTTCTTGTGCGCCAGGGTGTTGCGCGAACGCCAGCGGGCGAAACCCGGATGCTCTTTGTCGAGTTCGGCCAGGGCGGCAGTCTGGTTCTCCAGCGCCTTGTAGTCCGGATCAACGAAGTGTTTGGCGACGCGATGCAGTTCGGCTTCGGTCAGTGTGGTCTGGCCACCGCGCAGGTGTTCCATCTCGGCATCGACTTTCTGCGCGAACACTTCAGGGGTCAGCGCCTTGACGAGGATCTTGATCCGCGCCTTGTATTTGTTGTCGCGACGGCCATAACGGTTGTACACCCGCAGGATGGCGTCGAGGTAGCTCAACAGGTCCTGCCATGGCAGGAATTCGTTGATGAAGGCGCCGACCACCGGGGTACGGCCCAGGCCACCGCCGACCAGCACACGGAAGCCCAGCTCGCCGGCGGCGTTGTGGACCGGCTCCAGGCCGATGTCGTGGACTTCGATGGCCGCACGGTCAGCGGTCGAACCGTTGACGGCGATCTTGAACTTGCGCGGCAGGTAGGCGAATTCCGGGTGGAATGTAGTCCACTGACGGACGATTTCGCACCATGGGCGTGGGTCGATCAGTTCATCGGCGGCGACACCGGCGAACTGGTCGGTGGTGACGTTGCGCAGGCAGTTGCCGCTGGTCTGGATCGCGTGCATCTGCACGGTGGCCAGTTCCGCGAGGATGTCCGGGATGTCTTCCACCGCCGGCCAGTTGAACTGCACGTTCTGCCGGGTACTGATGTGGGCGTAGCCCTTGTCGTAGTCACGGGCAATCTTGGCCATCATGCGCACCTGACGGGAAGTCAGTTGGCCGTAAGGCACCGCCACGCGCAACATCGGCGCAAAACGCTGGATGTAGAGGCCATTTTGCAGGCGCAGGGGGCGGAATTCTTCTTCGCTCAGCTCGCCTGCCAGATAGCGTCGGGTCTGATCACGGAACTGCTTGACGCGGTCCTCGATGATCCGCTGATCGTACTCGTCGTATACGTACATATAAGTCCTGTTCTCAGGCTTTGGGCTACTCGGAAAACGCTGCGTTTTCGCTTGCTGGAGTCCGATGGTGCCTCGGCAATTACGCGCGCACGGCCGCGCACTCCCTAACGGAGCCGGGGCAATATACCCGTTTGCAGTTATGCGCAAAAGTGATGTTTGAGTATATGTAAAGAACCAAATCGCCTAACGAGAATAGTTGTTGATTAACCCACATTTGTCGCGGGGACAATCATCGTCTTAACTGTGATCGAGTCTTTCTGCAATCACCGATAAAACCGACAAGAGGCGATGCAATGAGCAATCCGACCAAGGCAAGAAAAAGCGATAGCAGTGTCGATGCATGGGCCATTCTGTTCCTGATTATTCTGGTAGTAGGGACGGCGGTATTCTGGGTCAGTCATCAGTAAACGACCGATCCGGGTCCGCTTCCGACGATTGTCGGACAAAAAACGGGATCAGGCGTCAATAGCCGCTGATTAGGGGGCTATAATGCGCGGCCATTTTTCCTTGGGCCCGGATCATTCATGTTGAAGTTTTTCCACCTCAGCCTTCTGCTGTTCGGTGCGGTTTTCGGCTCTGCGGCCCGGGCCGAGTCGGTGCTGTTCCTCAATCCTGGGTCAACTCAGGAAGCCTTCTGGGTCAGCTATTCGCAATTCATGCAGGCGGCCGCCCGCGACCTGGGCGTCGATTTGCAGATTCTCTATTCCCAGCGCCAGCCGGAATTCACCCTGGCCCAGGCCAGAGTTGCCCTGCAGGGACCGAATCGTCCCGACTATCTGGTATTCGTCAACGAGCAGTACGTGGCGCCGCAGATCCTGCGTATGGCGGAGGGCAGTGGGGTCAAGCTGTTCATGGTCAACGCGGTGCTCACCCCCGATCAGCAGGCGATGATCGGCGAGCGTGCCGATCGCATCGGCAGCCTGGTGCCGAATGACGAGGAGGGCGGCTACCTGATGATGAAGGAGCTGATTCGCCTGCATCCGCCGGTGGCGCGGGGCGAACAGATCGAAGTCCTGGCGTTTTCCGGCCTGAAGATCACCCCGTCAGCGCAATTGCGCGAGCAGGGCATGCAACGCGCTCTGGCCGAGCATCCGCAGGTTCGACTGCGGCAACTGGTGCACGGCGGCTGGACCCGGCAACGTGCCTACGAACAGGCGCGGCAACTGGTCAGCCGTTATCCGAAGGTGTCGCTGGTGTGGGCAGCCAATGATGAAATGGCCTTTGGCGCCATGCATGCGTTTGCCGAAGCCGGCAAAGTCCCCGGCAAGGACGTGCTGTTCAGTGCGGTCAACACCTCGCCCGAGGCGTTGCAGGCGGTGGTCGATGGACGCTTGAGCGCGCTGGTGGGCGGACACTTCACGCTGGGTGGCTGGGCGCTGGTGGAGTTGCATGATTACGATCAGGGCGTCGATCTGGACCGGTATGGCGGACGTGACCGGCAATTGTCGCTGCTGCAACTGATCGACAAGCATCAGGCACAGCAAATGCTGGCCATGGGCGCCGCGCCGGATTACGGCGTGAGTTTTCGCAAGTTATCGGCCAAGGAGCGTCCCGCGTCCTATCGCTACCCGTTCAGCCTGCAGATCCTGATGCACTGAACCCTGTCAGACCCCGGCGAAATGCAGCACCAGCTTGACGATGACAAACAGCGTCAAAGCGAACACGGCGGTGAAGCCGATCCCCAGGATCACGAAATGGCTGGGCTTGCCATGGGTGAAGTCCCTTGCCCGATTTTTCCCGCTTTGCACGCCGAATGCCGCAGCCATCACGCTGTGCAGCATCTGCCAGAAGCTCGGTGGCTTGTTGTCGACTGGATCGTCCATAAATCCCCCGTCCGAAAGGCTGTCCCGACAGCATAGTCAATCCAGCGGGTTGTGCCGTGGTCGCACGCGGGTTCCAGACTTGTCCGGTAACACGTTCATGCCGATACGATAACTATGTACCGCAGATCACCGTGGCGGACATGGTGTCCTGTCCTCCCATTTTTCAGGAGAGACAGGATGTCCACTCATCCCCCGACATTGCCCCGCGCGCCGGTCAGCGCCAGCCTTCACGGCAAGCTGCTGGAGCAGCTGATCCCCGATTGGCTGATTGCCGCTTCGCCCGCACGGCGAGCCGCGATGAAAGCAGCCAGTACCCGTCCAGCGCACGGCTATCACCATTTCTCGAATGATCAGCAACAAGCCTTGAAAGACCGTGTCACGGCGGCCTTTGTCGCCCAGACCCGGCTCGACAAGACCATGGCCGGCCTTGAAAGCATCGATGCATTTGCCCAGGCGCTGCTTGGCAAGGCACTCAAGGATCAGTTCAACGTCACGGTCGATCTCGGCAAGACCTTGCTGTGTCTCAGACGGCCCCTCGAACTCGGGGTGCTGGAAGTTGAAGTTTCCACGTTCGAAGTGTTGAAGCTGCCCTTGCTGCAAGCGGCATTGCACAACTTCGAGGCTCAGGAATGTGAAGCGGGTGCCTATCACGCCAGATCCGGTTTCGTGGTCGAGACGGCGACTCCGGGCGAATTTCAGGCAGTAGACATCGGCATAACGGTCGGGCAGTTTCTGACGCTGTGTCGTTCGCTGGACGTCGGTGCCCGTTATCAGGCAAGGATCAAAGCGTTTTTCGAGAAAACCGACACCTTGCGCCGGCACTTCATTGCCAGCCAGAAAACCGCGTTGCATGCCGCCGCTGAATGGGCGCTGCTGAAACAGGACATCGAGCCCGCCGACTACCGGATGATTCTGTCGGTGGTGGACGGCCAGATCCATCCGCAGCTCGGCGGCAAGGCCGTGTGGTTTCGTGATCTGAGCCTGATGAAGCGGCGGATGACCGGTTGCGTGGTGTTCAGCATCAGCGAGCGCTACCGCTACACCAACGAGTTCATTGTCTACATTCCCCATGACCCGCAACACCCACTCAAGCGTTACACCATGGCGCAGATGCGGGAGGTGTTCAAAGGCAAGTTCACCGCGACTGACCCTACGGCTTCCGCGCCAGGCGCGACCGCTTACCAGCAGTTTTTCAGTCAGTTCGTGGCTTATGCCGACCGTCCTTACTATTTCAGTCAGTTCACCCAAAAGGCTGCGGACTCGCCGAGTGACCCGTTGCATTCGATCTGGGTCAAGGTCGCACAGCTGATACCGCCACTGTCGACCATCGCGCGAATCAAGGAGCTGCCACCCGAAGCCCCCGGCAAGCGCGAGCCGCAGCCTGACCCGTATCTCGACCC
This sequence comes from Pseudomonas sp. YL2, assembly GCF_023063025.1. NCBI lineage: Bacteria > Pseudomonadati > Pseudomonadota > Gammaproteobacteria > Pseudomonadales > Pseudomonadaceae > Pseudomonas > Pseudomonas sp. YL2. The sequence goes on from NZ_JAJSLU010000016.1 coordinate 111,268, forward strand.
GTTGCCAACCACGCGCAAAGGCGTGGCCGGGATCTGGGCCGACAACACTGATCTGTGGCAGTACCTCTATGAGCAGCACCAGGCCAAATTTATCGCCGACGCGCGTGCGCATGCCGTGCCCACAGCGGACGTCGACGCCCGGGTGCGGGCTGAAAAGCTCAGTCATCTGCTCGAACTCGGCATGATGGCGTTGAACATGGTGTCGATGTTCGTCCCGGTACTGGGCGAAATCATGATGACCGTGATGGCCGGGCAACTGCTCTATGAATCATTCGAAGGCGCTATCGAATGGTCGGAAGGTGATCGCCAGGCTGCCAAGGCGCATCTGGTCGATGTCGCGCAGAACCTGGCGCTGATTGGCGTGATGGGCGCGGTCGGCAAGGGCGCAGGCCGACTCCAGGCGGCCTCCGCCGAGCCCGTGATCGAGCACCTGCAGCCGGTCGAACGGCCTGACGGTTCGGTCCGCTTGTGGAAGCCTGACCTTGATGCCTACGTCAGCGATAGTGTCCTGCCAGCGACTGTCGTACCCGATGCGCAGGGCGTGTATCGATTCGATGGCAAGACCTTCATTCGCCAGCAAGGCAAGGTCTACCAGACGCACTACGACGAGGCCTTGAATAGCTGGCGCATCCGCCACCCGCGTGATCCTGCAGCGTATCGACCGATCCTGGAGCACAATCGACTGGGGGCCTGGCGCCACAATCTCGAGCGACCGCTGAGCTGGGATCGGCTGACTCTGCTGCGGCGCATCGGTCACTCGACTGAGGCGTTTTCGGATGCGCAACTGCTCGAAATCGCCGATGTCAGTGGTGTCAGTGATGAGGCCCTGCGTCAGATGCACCTCGATCATCAGCCAGCGCCACTGGCCCTGGCCGATACGCTGCGCCTGTACGAGGCGGATCAGCAGGTTGGGCGGCTGATCGATCAGGTCGAACGAGGGGCCGCCCTGGATGATTCGTATCTGTTGACGCTGCCAATGCTCACGCAAATGCCGCGCTGGCCGAGCGGGTTGATTCTGCAAGTCTTCGACGGAGCGCAGCTGTCCGGCCCCAGCCGGCTGTTCGGCGCAGAATCAGGCTTGATCGAGGGCCAGACGCATACACCGATCCAGGTGACCCGCGCCGAAGTGCTCGACGGCCAATTGCCTGAGCGTATTCTGGCCGCGCTGGATGAGCCGCAAACACGTTGGCTGCTGGGCGCCGAGCCGGCGCGTGTGGTCGCATCCCGGCCGCTGGAACTGCGCAAACAGATCGCCGATTACCTGCGCACCCGGCAACCGGCGATGTTCGACAGGCTCTATGACGAGCCCGCGTTGAACGACCGGCGAATCGCCAGGCTGCAAGCCGCGACACCGGGGTTGGGCAGTTCGGCGGCAATCCGCGTGCTGCTGGAGGCGAACGCCGAGGAGCTGGCGCGCCTGCAAAGCGGCAAGCGGGTGCCGTTGCGGCTGCTGGAGATCTCCCGTGAATTTGCCCGGCGACGCCGCTTCAACCACGCGGTCGCCGGCCTGCACATGGAAAATTCCGGCGGCAGCGAAAGCCAATGGCTGGCCTTGCGCGCCCTGGAACGACTGCCGGGCTGGTCGGACGAGGTGCGTCTCGAGGTGCGCGAAGGTAGCCTCGACGGGCCGTTGATTGACAGCGTCGGCAGCGAAAGTGCCGGCCAAACCAAGTATCTGGTCAAGCGCGGGCCGGTCTATCAGGCGTACAACGAGCGCGGCGAAGAGCTGAACAGCATTCCGCGTCACGGCGACAACTTTTTTGCCTCAATCCTCCATGCCTTGCCCGACCAGTCGCGACAGGCCCTGGGTTTTACCCAGGTTGCGCGTAGCGCCGGACTGCGTCGGGCACTGATCCGGTATGTGGCCCGACACCGTGCCGAACTGGCTCGACTGGCGAGCAGACGCCATGGCCACAAGCAACGCTTCAAGGCGCCGGTGCGGGTACGCCAGCACGGGCTGGGTTATTACGCCAGCGGTCGTGGCGAAGGCGTCAATCCGTTGCTGGTGACGCGTGTGCAGGATGTGTATCCGGCGCTAACGGATCAGCAGGCGGGCGGGTTCATCCTCAAACAATTGGCCGCTGGGCGGACTGACGCACAGATCTACGAACTGTTGCAAAGGCGCCTGCGTGAATGGCAGGAGCTCGAATCGACGCTGGCGCAATGGGAAGGTGTGCCGGCCCCGGAGCCGACGCTGGAGTCGATGATCGGCGGCCGATCGAGCGTGGTGCGCAGCCTCAAGCAGAGCTGGCGCAATTCGCCGCTGGCCGATAGCCGCGCGAGTGCCGCACGCCTCGATTTGACCTGCGATGACCCGTTGCCGGTGCTGACGGCGGACTTCTCGCATGTGCGCGATCTGCGAGTCAGGGGGCGCTGCATCACCGATGCCAACGTCGATGAACTGTTGGGCAGTTTCCCCAGGCTCAAGTCGCTGCGCATCAACGCCACCGCAGAAGCGTTCACTAACGTGCCGGTGGTGTTGCAGAACCTGCCGGAATTCACTGACCTGACGCTTTACAGCGCAATGCCCTATGCCGCCGATATGCCGGCACGCCTGGCTCAATTGACCCGGCTGGAAGCTTTGAGTGTCAGCACCGCGAGCTATCAGCCGCTGGCTTTCGACGTCAGCGGCATGCGTAATCTGCGCACACTGGAAATCGTCGCCTATTCATTGTTCGACTGGCCTGCGGGTGCGCTGGAGTTACCGGCCCTGGAGCGTCTGAACCTCAGGGACACCGGAATCAGCACCGTGCCGGCAACACTGTTGCAGGGGCATGGAAAACTCTGGTCGGGGCTGTCGCTGGACTGGTCAAGATTCTCCCGGGAAAACTTCACGGGCGTGTACGAATACGTCAAGACCCATCCAGAACACCTGATCGACCGTGAGACGATGGTCAGGGATTATTGCCGCGGCGAGTTGCGGCGCCTGGGCGAGGGCGTGAATCAATCGCCGGAGGGGGTGTTCAATCGCTTCTTCGAGCAATGGCCGGATGAGCAGCAGCGTTTCACCGCCATCAATGCCTTGAGCGATCAATATGCCGCGCTGGATAGCCAACTCAATCAGTGGCAGCAGCGCGTGGTGGTGTCGGCAGAATCGCTGCGCGAACTTGTCGCGCGATCAAACCTGGCCCATGTCCTGAAAACCAGTTGGCGCAAGGGCATGTTCAAGCGCTATGGCGCGACGCTCAGCGCTTCGACCCTGGACTTGTCGGGGCTGATGCTCAGCGACCTGCCGGCGTTACCCGCTGACGCATTTGCGCATGTACGCACGCTGCTGCTCAACGGCCAGCGCGTTGCGGCCGCGCAGATGCGCGGTTTCCTCAGTGCGTTCAGCGAAGTGCGAACCCTTGATCTGAGTGACAATGCCTTGCACGAATGGCCGATCGAGTCGCAGAGCCTTTCGCGCCTGGTGCACCTGGATCTGGCCGAGAATCAGTTGACCGACGCTTCAGGCCTGGAGCGCGGATTGAGTGAATTGCCTGCGCTCGAACAGTTGAATCTGCGGAGCAATCCGCTGAGCGAGATGAACGTTGGCAGCCTGCAGCGCTTGAAGGCCCTCGATCTGCAGGCAACGCACCTGCAACAGTGGCCGACAGGGGCCGAAGGTCTGCCGCAACTGGCGTGGCTGGATCTGCGCGACACCCGTATCAGCACGCTGCCGCCTGCCGTGCTCGAGAGCACCGCACTGCTCAATACCAACCTGACCGGTACGCCGCTGAGCGCAGCAGCGTCGGCTGAACTGCGTCTGGCGCAACGGCGGCTCGAGCACACTCTCGGCCTGCCTGCCGGCGCGTTGGATGCGTTTGCCCGGCAGCCAGTGCCGGCGACCTTTCCGCCGGCAGAGAACGGTGTATCAGTGGCCCGCCAGTTGCTGCCGCTGACGCAGGCGCCGGTCAGTACCGGGCTGACACGGATGCGCCAGGACCTGCAGCGAGTGCAGCCGGCCCTTAGTGATGAACAAGCCACGCAAATGATCGAGGCGCTGCGCAATGAGGGTGCGACCGATGTGCAGGTCGGCGAGCGGATCACCGGTTGGAGTCAGACCTTTGAAACCCTCGTTCGCCAACTCAATGGCTGGCTGTATACCCGGGAAACCCGTGGCGTCGACTGGGTTATCTCCTCGCAATCACGCAGCCTGGCGGCGTGGCGCATCCTCACCTGCTGGCGCGCACGGTTATCGGTTGCCGGGGTCGATGCGGTTCTGGATCTCAACGGCCTGCAATTGGGCGATCTGCCGCCGCTGCCTGAGGACTTTGGGCATGTCGGCAGTTTGAACCTGACAGGCACACGAGTGACGGCCGAGGGCAGCAACGGCTTTCTCAAGGCTTTCACCCGCCTGCGCAGTCTGACCCTCAATGGCAATGAGCTCACCGCGCTGCCTGATGCCGTCCGGCAAATGCCGGAGCTTGAGCGACTCGAGCTTGCCAGCAACAACTTCAATGACACCGAGCATCTGTATGCCGCGCTGTCCGGTCTGCAGCATCTGCAGGCACTGGACCTGGGCTACAACCATCTCGATGCGTTCGACGTCAGTTACTTCGAGCATTTGCAAAGTCTGGATCTGCGCAACAACAACCTGGCCGAATGGCCGGCCGGGACGCTGGATGCGCAGCACCTGCGGACACTCAACCTCAGTCGCAACGACATCACCGCCATCCCCGAACAGGCGCTGGACGGTCAGCACGATGAGCTGATGGACGGCACCGACCTGACTGACAACTACAACCTGTCGGAGGAGTCGCTTGAAAGGCTCAGAACCTATCAAGCTGCGGGTAACCGCCCGCGAGTGCTTGGTTTCTCCAGTTCCGATCTGGAGGAAATGGCTGACGACGTTGCCGGCGGGCTCAGTGAAACCACCGACAGCATCGAGTCCGACGAAACCCTCCCGGGCGAACAGGCCCATGCGCAACAGAAAGCGCCGTGGCTGGCGAATCTGCCGGCGGATCAGGCGTTGGCACGCGACAGGCTCTGGGATCAACTCGCTGCCGAACCGGATAGCGCGGCATTCTTCCATTTGCTTGATCGATTGCAGGACACCCAGGAGTTTCGCGTGGCCAACGCCGATCTGACCCGGCGGGTGTGGATGGTCATGGAAGCGGCGGCGGCCAACAGTGAGCTGCGCGAGGTGATTTTCGCCGGTTCGGCCACACACGGGACTTGCGTGGACGGGCGCATCCTTACGTTCAGTGGTCTGGAGAGCAAGGTCTTCACCTACAACGCCTTGCTCGATTTGCCGGCCGGTCGCCCGGGAATCCGCGGCGAGGCCTTGTTGTCGCTGTCGCGGCAGCTGTTTCGGCTGGACAAGGTCGATGAACTGGCAAAAGCGGCGGCGGCGCGCAGTGGTTTCGACGAAGCCGAAGTCCGCCTCGGTTATCGGATCGGTCTGACCGGGGGCTGGGACGATGGACTGGAATTGCCCGGGCAGCCGAAAAACATGAAATTTGCCTCCGGTGTCACCCCGCAGCAGTTGGTCAATGCGCGGGCCGAGGTGGTTAACGCGGAACGTTCCGACAGATTTCTGGAGGACTTGATCCAGCGCGATTACTGGCTGGATTATCTCAAGGAGCAGCAGCCCGAAGCGTTCAGGCAAATGGATGAAGCGCAGTTGCTGGAGGAGGGCGAAGATGAAGGTCTGAGTGCTGACGATCCGCTCTATCTGAGCAGGCTGTTCGATCAGGCGGCGGCGCGAAATGCCAGGCTCATCGAATTGTCGCGAGAGGAGATTGAACGGATCGGTTTGTTTGCCGGTAACGCACAACGGCCCGGTACATCCGGGCCATTGTCAGGCGGGTAAAACCCGCTGAACGGTCAGTCCCCGGAAGGTCCGGGGACTGACCGTTGCGGTCATTCGTCGTAACCGAGGTTCGGCGCCAGCCAGCGCTCGGTCACACTCAGCTCCTGACCTTTGCGCGAGGTGTAGCTCTGCACCTGATCCTTGTCGACCTTGCCCACGGCAAAGTATTGCGCCTGCGGATGGGCGAAGTACCAGCCGCTGACCGCTGCCGCCGGGAACATCGCATAGTGTTCGGTGAGGAAGACGCCGCTGCGGCCCGCGCGCATTTCCCTGGCCTCAGGATCGAGCAGGGTGAACAGCGTGGCCTTCTCGGTGTGATCCGGGCAGGCCGGATAACCCGGTGCCGGACGGATACCGGAATACTGCTCTTTGATCAGCGCGTCGTTGTCCAGCGCCTCATCCTTGGCGTAACCCCAGTGCTCTTTGCGCACTTGCTGGTGCAGCCATTCGGCGCAGGCCTCGGCCAGACGGTCGGCCAGTGCCTTGACCATGATCGAGTTGTAGTCGTCGCCAGCGTCCTGATAGGCCTTGGCGACTTCTTCGGCGCCGATGCCGGCGGTGGTGATGAAACCACCGACGTAGTCGGTCACTTCGCTGTCTTTCGGGGCGACGAAGTCGGCCAGCGAGAAATTCGGCTTGCCGTCAGTCTTGATGATCTGCTGGCGCAGGTGATGCAGGCGCGCCATCGGCTTGCCGTCATCGCCGTACAGTTCGATGTCGTCGTCATGCACCTGATTGGCCGGCCAGAAACCGAACACCGCACGGGCGCTGATCAGCTTCTCGTCGATCAGCTTGGTGAGCATCTCGCGCGCGTCCTTGTACAGCGCGGTGGCGGCTTCACCGACCACTTCGTCTTCGAGGATGCGCGGGAATTTGCCGGCCAGGTCCCAGGAGATGAAGAACGGCGTCCAGTCGATGTACTCGGCCAGAACGTTGAGGTCGATGTTGTCCAGCACGCGAGTGCCGGTGAAGGTCGGCTTGACCGGCGTGTAGTTCGCCCAGTCGAACTGTGGCTTCTTGGCAATCGCTGCCGCGTAGCTCAGGCGCTCGGTACGGGCGCTGCGGTTGGCGGTGCGCTCACGCACATCGACGTATTCCAGACGGGTCTTCTCGACGAAACCGGCCTTGAGTTCCTTGGATAACAACTGTGTCGCCACACCCACGGCGCGCGAGGCGTCGGTGACGTAGACCACCGCGTCGTTGCTGTACTTCGGCTCGATCTTCACCGCAGTGTGCGCCTTGGACGTGGTCGCGCCACCGATCATCAGCGGCAGATGGAAATCCTGACGCTGCATTTCGCGGGCCACGTGGACCATCTCGTCCAGCGACGGAGTGATCAGCCCGGACAGGCCAATGATGTCGCACTTCTCTTCCTTGGCCACCTGGAGAATTTTCTCCGCCGGGACCATCACGCCGAGGTCGACGATGTCGTAGCCGTTGCAACCCAGCACCACGCCGACGATGTTCTTGCCGATGTCGTGCACGTCGCCTTTTACCGTGGCCATCAGGATCTTGCCCTTGGCTTCCGGTTTGTCGCCTTTTTCCAGTTCGATGAACGGGATCAGATGCGCCACGGCCTGCTTCATTACGCGGGCGGATTTCACCACCTGCGGCAGGAACATTTTGCCGGCGCCGAACAGGTCGCCGACGATGTTCATGCCGGACATCAGCGGGCCTTCGATGACTTCGATCGGCCGCGCGAACGACTGGCGCGACTCTTCGGTGTCTTCGACGATGTGGGTGGTAATGCCCTTGACCAGCGCATGCTCCAGACGCTTGTTGACGTCCCAGCTGCGCCACTCTTCGGTCTCGGCTTCCTTGACGCTGCCGTCGCCCTTGTACTTGTCAGCGATGGCGAGGAGGGCGTCGGTGCCTTCCGGCGTGCGGTTGAGGATCACGTCTTCGACGGCATCGCGCAGCTCCTGCGGGATCTGGTCGTAGATTTCCAGCTGACCGGCGTTGACGATACCCATGGTCAGGCCGGCGCGGATCGCGTACAGCAGGAACACCGAGTGAATCGCTTCACGCACCGGGTTGTTGCCACGGAACGAGAACGACACGTTGGACACGCCGCCGGAACTCAGCGCATACGGCAGCTCGTCGCGGATATAGGCACAGGCGTTGATGAAGTCCACCGCGTAGTTGTTGTGTTCTTCGATACCGGTGGCCACGGCGAAGATGTTCGGGTCGAAGATGATGTCTTCCGGCGGGAAGCCGACTTCGTTGACCAGAATGTCGTAGGAGCGTTTGCAGATTTCTTTCTTGCGCGCTTCGGTGTCGGCCTGGCCGGCTTCGTCGAACGCCATCACCACCACCGCAGCGCCGTAGCGTTTGCACAGCTTGGCGTGATGGATGAACTGCTCGACGCCTTCTTTCATGCTGATCGAGTTGACGATGCCCTTGCCCTGAATGCACTTCAGACCGGCTTCGATCACTTCCCATTTCGACGAGTCGATCATGATCGGCACGCGGGAGATGTCCGGCTCACCGGCGATCAGATTGAGGAAGGTCACCATGGCCTTCTTCGAATCGAGCATGCCTTCGTCCATGTTGATGTCGATCACCTGCGCGCCGGCCTCGACCTGCTGCAGGGCGACTTCCAGGGCTTCGGTGTAATTGTCTTCACGGATCAGACGGGCGAACTTGGCGGAACCGGTGATGTTGGTGCGCTCGCCGACGTTGACGAACAGCGAGCTGCGATCGATGGTGAACGGTTCCAGACCGGACAGGCGGCAAGCCTTGGGAATGTCCGGAATCTGTCGCGGCGCGTAACCGGCCACGGCTTTGGCGATGGCTTCGATATGGCCCGGGGTGGTGCCGCAGCAACCGCCGACGATATTGAGGAAGCCGCTCTGGGCAAATTCTTCGATGACTTTGGCGGTGTCCACCGGCAATTCGTCGTACTCGCCGAACTCGTTCGGCAGACCGGCGTTCGGGTGCGCGGAAACGTGGGTGCTGGCCTTATTCGACAGCTCTTCCAGGTATGGGCGCAGTTCACTGGCGCCGAGCGCGCAGTTGAGGCCGACCGAGATTGGCTTGGCGTGGGCCACGGAGTTCCAGAATGCTTCGGTGGTCTGGCCCGACAGGGTACGGCCGGACGCATCGGTGATGGTCCCGGAAATCATGATCGGAAGTTCGATGTGCAGCTCTTCGAACACGCCTTGCACGGCGAAGATCGCGGCTTTGGCGTTGAGTGTGTCGAAGATGGTTTCGATCAGGATCAGATCGACGCCACCTTCGATCAGGCCCTTGGTGGCCTCGGTGTAGTTTTCCACCAGTTCGTCGAAGGTGACGTTGCGGTAGCCGGGGTTGTTGACGTCCGGCGACAGCGAGCAGGTACGGCTGGTCGGGCCGAGCACGCCGGCGACGAAACGTGGCTTGTCCGGGTTTTCGGCGGTCTTGGCGTCGGCCACCTTGCGCGCCAGTCGCGCGCCTTCTACGTTTAATTCGTACGCCAGCTCTTCCATGCCGTAGTCGGCCATGGAAATGCGCGTGGCGTTGAAGGTGTTGGTTTCCAGAATGTCGGCGCCGGCATCCAGATAGGCCTTTTCGATGCCGCCGATCACGTCCGGACGGGTAATCACCAGCAGGTCGTTGTTGCCCTTGACGTCACTCGGCCAGTCAGCGAAGCGTTTGCCGCGATAATCCTGTTCTTCGAGCTTGTAGCTCTGGATCATCGTGCCCATGCCGCCGTCGAGAATCAGGATGCGCTCTTTGAGGGCTTGCTTGAGAGCTTGAAGGCGGACGCTGCGATCGGACATTGGGACTACTCGAAAAGACCATGACGAAGGGCCGGGATCATAACAAACCTGTGCGCTTTTGGAGCACGTGCTGCTTTTGCATGAATATCGTTCATGTTGGTACGAGCGTCATACTGTAGAATCGCGGGCGTTTTTTTCACGATCGGGATCATGGGCATGTCGTACCGCGTCATCAGCATTTTCTTGCTGTTCTTAAGCTGGGGCGCCATTGCGCAGGAACCCGCGATCTCACCTTCTATTTCATATACGCGTGACATCCAGCCAATCTTCACCGAGAAGTGTGTGGCCTGCCATGCCTGCTACGACTCGGCGTGCCAGCTCAATCTGGGCAGCGGCGAAGGCGCAGGGCGGGGCGCAAGCAAGATGCCGGTCTACGACGGCGAACGCACTCAGGCGGCGCCGACCACGCGGCTGTTCTACGACGCCTTCGGCAAACGTGCCTGGCAGCAGAAGGGCTTTTATTCGGTACTCGATGCCCAGGGTAGCCAAGCGGCGCTGATGGCGCGGATGCTGGAACTGGGCCACAAAACCCCGCTGACCCCGAATGCCAAGCTGCCGGAAGACATCGTGCTCGGCCTGCAACGGGAAAACATGTGCGCGATGCCCGCCGAGTTTGACGGCTATGCCGGCGCCCACCCGAAAGAAGGCATGCCGCTGGCGGTGACCGGGCTGACCGATCAGCAATACCAGACCCTGCAACGCTGGCTGGCGTCCGGTGCGCCGATCGACGAGCAGGGGCTGGCGCCGAGCGCCAGGGAAGCGCTGCAAATCGTCCAGTGGGAAAACCTGCTCAATGCGCCGGGGGCGCGGCAGAGTCTGGTCGGGCGCTGGCTGTTCGAACACTGGTTCCTCGCGCATATCTATTTCAAGGACGGCGAGCCGGGGCACTACTTCCAGTGGGTGCGTTCGCGCACGCCGACAGGGCAGCCGATCGACCTGATCGCCACCCGCCGCCCGAATGACGATCCGGGCACTCAGGTGTATTACCGCTTGTGGCCGGTGCAAGGGGTGATCGTGCACAAGACCCACATCACCTATCCGCTGAGTGCGGCGAAGATGGCGCGGGTCAAGAGTCTGTTCTACAGCGGCAACTGGCAGGTCAATGCGTTGCCGGGTTACGGCCCGCAGAGCCGGGCCAACCCGTTCGCCACCTTCGAGGCGATTCCGGCGCAGGCGCGTTACCAGTTCATGCTCGATAACGCTGAATACTTCGTCCGCACCTTCATTCGCGGGCCGGTGTGCCGTGGGCAGATTGCGACGGATGTGATCCGCGATAACTTCTGGGCGCTGTTCCAGGCGCCGGAACATGATCTTTACATCACCGACCCCAACTATCGCGGCCAGGCCACGCCGTTGCTGGCAATGCCCGGGCAGAACGATGACGTCGGCAGTGTGCTGAGCCTGTGGCACAACTACCGCAACAAGCGCAACGAATACGAAGCCCTGCGCCGCGACAGTTACGCCGAACTGCCGGCTCCGAGCTGGTCAACCCTGTGGGCCGGCAACGACAACGCGCTGCTGAGCATTTTCCGCCACTTCGACAGTGCGTCGGTGACCAAAGGCCTGATCGGCGAAGTGCCACAGACCATGTGGCTGTTCGACTATCCGCTGCTGGAGCGCACCTATTATCAGTTGGCGGTCAACTTCGATGTGTTCGGCAACGTCTCCCATCAGGCGCAGACTCGTCTGTATTTCGACCTGATCCGCAACGGCGCCGAGCAGAACTTCCTGCGCCTGATGCCGGCCGATTCCCGCGAGGACTACCTCGACGATTGGTACCAAAGCAGCGGCCAGTTCAAGATGTGGCTCGACTATGAGGCGATCGACGACGACAAACCGACCGCGCTGAAACTCGATCCGAAGGACCCGAAATACGATTTCGCCATGCAGTTGCTGGCGCGTTACGGCGATCTGAATGCGCGACCGGATCCGATCAACCGCTGTGACGGCGCCTACTGCTCGCGGCCGAATATCGACCCAGCGCTGCAAAATGCCGAGCAGGCGCTGAGCCGCCTGACGTCGCGTCCGGCCGCCGGTTTGAAGGTCATCGACCAATTGCCGGAAGCGACCATGCTGCGCATTGAAACCCGCAGCGGCAAACGCGAGGTGTACAGCCTGCTGCGCAATCGCGCGCACAGCAACGTGGCGTTCCTGTTGGGCGAGTCGCTGCGCTATCAGCCAGGGCTGGACACCTTGACCATTTACCCGGGCGTGCTCAGCAGCTATCCGAACTTCATCTTCAACATTCCGGCCGAGCAAGTATCGGAATTTGTCGATGCCATGGAGAATGCCAAGGATGCCGATCGTTTCGAGAAAATCGTCGAACGCTGGGGGATCCGTCGCAGTCATCCGCAATTCTGGTTCTATTTCCACGACCTGAGCCAATACCTCCACGAAACTGACCCGGTGGAAGAGGGCGTGCTGGACATGAACCGCTACCAGAATCTTTGATCGTTTAATACAGGTCGACTGTCCTAATTCTTAGCAACACCGCACATTCCCTGTAGGAGTGAGCCTGCTCGCGATGGCGTCAGTCCATTCAGAATGGTTGTCGCCTGACATGCCGTCATCGCGAGCAGGCTCACTCCTACAAGGGGTCGGTGGTGGTTTTGAGAGTTGTGGACAGGAGCCGATCATGTTGATTTCAGTGCAGGCCCTGCGAGCGCTTGCCGCGTGGACGGTGGTCTGTCACCACTTCATGCAGATTTTCTTCGACTTCAAGGCGCGCGGCCCGGTCGGGCAGTTCTTCATCGACAAAGGCGCAGTCGGCGTCGATGTTTTCTTCGTCATCAGTGGTCTGGTGATTTTCCTCTCCACCGAAAGCAAAGCACTGCCGCCCGCGCGCTTCCTGCTGTACCGACTTTTTCGCATCGTCCCGGCGTACTGGCTGTACACGCTGTTGATGGCGTTGCTGGTGCTGTTCGCCCGGCCAATGTTGCCGGATCAGACGGTGGACTGGGCGCATTTCCTCGCGTCGCTGTTATTCATTCCTGCGCAAAACCCCGGCGGCTACGGGATTTATCCGACGCTGAATGTCGGCTGGACGCTCAACTACGAAATGCTCTTCTATGTGTTGTTTGCATGCGCGCTGGTGTTCCGCTGGCAGGTGCGTTTGCTGGTGGTCGCCGCGTTGCTGTTTTCGGTGTGTCAGGCGTTCGGCTGGCTCAACGAGTTTTACCGTTCCGACATCGTCTACGAGTTTCTGCTGGGGATCGGCATTGGCGTGCTCTATCGCCGGGGCTGGATTGGCGCCGGCCTGTGGCTGCCGCTGTTGGCGATGGGCGCTGCGATGATGGCGATCTATCACCTGGCACCGGCGCCAAGGTTATTGAACTGGGGCGTGCCGAGCGCGGTGCTAGTGATGGCTTGCATGGCGCTGGAGCGCTACGTCGAGCGCAATCGGGTGATGAAATGGCTCGGTGACTGTTCCTATTCGGTGTATCTGATGCACGTGTTGGTGTTGTCGGTTGGTGGTTTTATCGCGCGACGCTACGGAATCAACCCGTATCTGATGTTCATCGTCTGCGCTCTGGCGATTGGTGGGGGGTCATGGTTGAGCTACGAATGGGTGGAAAAACGCAGCTATCAGTGGCTTAAAGCGCGGATCGAGGGCGAACCGATGCGCGCACCTGTCGAGAATCTTTCCCGACAAAAATACTAGGACTTTGTCCGGCGCAATGATTGGCGTAAACTGCGCCCAAGCCTGCGAGGAGTTTCCATGACCGCTATTACCATTACCGACGCCGCCCACGATTACCTGGCCGATCTGCTCTCCAAGCAGAACACCCCGGGCATCGGCATCCGCGTCTTCATCACCCAGCCTGGCACCCAGTACGCCGAAACCTGCATTGCCTACTGCAAGCCGGGCGAAGAAAAACCTGAAGATACCGCGCTGGGGCTGAAAAGCTTCACTGCCTATATCGACTCGTTCAGCGAAGCGTTCCTTGACGACGCCGTCGTCGATTACGCCACCGACCGCATGGGCGGCCAGCTGACCATCAAGGCGCCAAACGCCAAAGTGCCGATGGTCAACGCCGACAGCCCGGTCAACGAGCGCATCAACTACTACCTGCAAACCGAAATCAACCCGGGGCTGGCCAGCCACGGCGGTCAGGTCAGCCTGATCGATGTGGTCGAGGACGGCATTGCCGTGCTGCAGTTCGGCGGCGGCTGCCAGGGCTGCGGCCAGGCCGACGTGACCCTGAAGGAAGGCATCGAGCGCACCTTGCTCGAGCGAATTCCAGAGCTCAAAGGTGTGCGCGACGTGACCGACCACACGCAGAAAGAAAACGCCTACTACTGAGTAAGGTGTTCACTGCGAACACGAAAAACGGCGCCCCGTGAGCGCCGTTTTTTTTGCGTGAAATTCAATGATGCCTTCGCGAGCAAGCCCGCCCCCACATTTGGGCGCATTCCAAATGTGGGAGCGGGCTTGCTCGCGAAAGGGCCTTCATGGGCGATAGAGGTGTGCATGCCCCGCGCGATACAGCGACGACTCGCTAAACACCTCACTGCCCAACACCCGCCCGACCAGAATCAACGCTGTGCGCCGAAACCCCTTGGCCGCAACTTTCTCGGCAATATCTTCCAGCGTCCCCACCACCCAGTCCTGATCCGGCCATGTCGCCCGGTGAATCACCGCAATCGGGCAATCCGCGCCGTAATGCGGCAGCAGTTCGGCGATGATTTTCTGCAGATGATTGACCCCCAGATGAATCGCCATGGTCGCGCCATGCTGCGCCAGACTGCTCAACTCCTCACCCGCCGGCATTGCGGTCTTGTCCGCGTAGCGGGTCAGAATCACGCTCTGCGACACGTCCGGCAGTGTCAGTTCCGCGCCTAGCAAGGCTGCACACGCTGCGGTCGCGGTGACGCCGGGAATGATCTCGAACGGAATATTCAGCTCGCGCAGATAACGAATCTGCTCGCCAATCGCGCCATACAGACTCGGATCACCCGAGTGCACCCGCGCCACGTCCTGGCCCTTGGCATGGGCGGATTTGATCAGTTCAATGATCTGCTCCAGATGCAATTCGGCGCTGTTGACCACGGTTTCAGCCTGATGCCCCTCCAGCACCGCAGCCGGTACCAGCGAGCCTGCGTAGATGATCACCGGGCAACTGCGGATCAGCCGCTGGCCTTTGACGGTGATCAATTCCGGGTCGCCGGGGCCGGCGCCGATGAAGTAGACGGTCATGAAGAAATCCTGTGAAAAACGGGGCAGGGCAACGCTTCAGATGAAGATTGCTCATGATCAAACGGGGGGATTATCGGGAATTTACGCAGCGCCGGCCAATGCCAAGGTTGCCTGAGCGTATTTTTGCCGGGAAATCAGCAGTTTTGCCGGTGCCTGAATCAACTGCTCGGCGAGGGCCAGGGCGGCACTTTCCGCCACGCCGTAGCAACCGGTGCGCTCGTAGGCGATCTGCGAATGGTGGCTCAGACGTTGCTGATAACTGGCCAGTTCGTCGCTGCTGAAATACAACAGCGGCAACGCCAGTTGGCTGGCCAGTTCCTGCAGGCCGGGTTCATCGCGTTTAAGATCGATGCTGGCCAAGGCCTTGACCGCTTCAAGTTCTATACGATGCGCCTGCAACGCCTGATCGAGTAACGCGCGCAGCGTGCTGACCGGGCAGCCGCGCTGGCAGCCCAGGCCGACTACAAAGGTCGGCGCTGCGCGGTCATCGGTCATGCGTGGTACTGACCATCGCTTTTGCGGCGGAACAACCAGGCGCTGATCAGGCCCAGGGCCAGCCAGAACGCCACGTTGGTCAACTGCGAAGCGATTTTGAACTGGGTTTCCAGCGCTTCCGGAGCGAGCATCGAATGCACTTCCGGTTGCGGAGCGCCGATCACGTGCGGCACGGCGAGGATCGCCACGCCCAGCAACTTCATCAACCAGTGGCGGCTGAACACAATCAACGCCAGGCCAACAGCGGTGGAGGCAGCGGTGCCGATCCACCAGGTTTGCCGCGAAGCCAGATCGGCTGCGGCGGTGCCCGGCAGTTCAGGCGGCAGGCCCAGGGTCGGCGCAAGGACGAAGGTCGCGTAGCCGGCCAGGCCCCAGAGCAGGCCTTGCGAGGTTTTGGTCGGTGCACGCAAGGTGTACAGGCCGGCGAGCATCAGGGCGAAACCGACTGCCACCACCAGATTGCCGCCGGTGGTCGAGACCACGCGTTGCCAGCCGTCCTCCGGCTCCCAGGCTTCGGCGTCATGGTTGTGAGCAGCCGTACCGGCGGCGTGTTCGTGAACGGCCACCGGTTCGGACTTCTCGAAGGTTTCGGCTTGTAGAATCAGCGGCGAGACCCAGAAACTTTGCAGCAACGTCAGCAGCAGGGCGGCCAGCAGGCCGGTGAAACCTGCGGTTTGCGCGATACGCTTGATCATGTCGGCAGGTCTCAGTGGCACGGGAACGCGGCGCTGTGGCGGGTATCGTGGGCGGCGTTATGCACCGCTTCGATGTGCGAGAAACCGGCGAAGTACACAAGGCTGGCCCCCAGAATCGACGCGAAGATTGCGGCGGTCAGGCGTTGGCTCAAGGTGGCGGTGCTGGAGATTTTGTCGGTGTTGCTGCCGGTGCTGCTGATGATCGACATGGCGCTTCCCTCTGGAGTGTCAGCGGGTGATATAGAGCGCATGAAAACCCCTGCGAGTCGGGCACGCAGAGGTTCGAACAGCGCCCGCCCACCGCGGGTTTGTTATGTTCAGCGACGCAAACTGCGCACTGTGTGTTGCGGGCCGGTCTCCGGGCTCACGAGGGGTTGGCGTCTGGCCGACCTGCAAGCGTCACCTTCCCATGCCGCGTTGGCACAGTGGATCTGACGCTTCGCTCGCTTACCGTTGCGGGGGCAGCACCGGACTGACATGGCTTTGAGTAAAGCACATGATTCACCGGTTTCCCGTTTCACCCTGTGAAGGGCACCCGTAACAAGTTGTGTAGGAGACCATGAGGGGAGGATTTGAGTCAATTGGGATTGGGGGCATATCCGTTGCTGCGGTAACGGCCACTTAGGGTTCCGCCCTTACGGCGGGTCACTTTTGGCAAACGCCCCAAAAGTAACCAAAAGGTCTATGCCCTGACGTTCGGCCCTCGCTTAGGCTCGGGTTCCTTCGCTCCGGGATTCATCCGGGGGGCAGCGCCTACGGTTTGCTTCGCTGCACCTCCTCTCGCTGTGTTTGGCTGCGCCAAACGGTCGCTGCGCTCCCACCCCCGGACAAATCCCTCCACTCAGCCTGCCGACGGGCCCTCAGATCAAAAGCGGTACTCGAGCTAACGCTCATTGTGTTGAGTGGGGCGGCTGCGCCGCATGGGGCTGTACACAATCTAAACTGTGGGAGCGGGCTTGCTCGCGAAGGCGGCCTGACAGCCGACCAATCTCTAACTGAATACACCCACTCCCGTGTAGGAGCTGCCGAAGGCTGCGATCTTTTGATCTGCTTTGGCTTTGGCTTTGGCTTTGGCTTTGGCTTTGGCTCTGGCTTTTGATGTGGCTTTTGATCTTCTGCCCCTTCGGCAGGCCGAGCGTAGGTGTCCATCAGGGGGAAGGCGCGCAGCGCCATGCGGCGAAGCCGCATACATCGAGAGGAGGTGCAGCGAAGCAAACCGTAGGCGATGCCCCCGGATGGACACCGTAGCGAGGGAACACTGAGCCTAAGCGAAGTGCCGTACGCCGGGGCAAAGCCTTTTGGGTTACCTTTTCGGCGTTTGGAAAAGGTGACTCGCTGTAAGAGCGAAACCGCCAGCGGCGACACCCGCAGCAACGGATATGCCCCCAATCCAAAAAAACCAAACCCCGTAACCCGAAGTCTGGCAAAAGTGACCCGCCGCAACGGCGAAACCGTAATCAGCAACCCCCGCAGCAACGGATATGCCCCCAATCCAACCATTGACCGGTCACCACCCGATGCGTAGCCTTGCGCTTTCGAGGTTCTTCGGCCCACGCCGAAGCTAAGAAGGGAACGCGGTCAAAGCCGCGGCTGCCCCCGCAACTGTGAACGGTGAAGTTCGTTGCCACGCCACTGCCAGCTCAATCCACTGAGCCCGCGGGAAGGCGCAACGAACGCCGGGCCCAAGGCCCGAACACCGTCAGCCAGGAGACCTGCCTCGTCACAGATTTCTCACTACAACCGGGCGGGGTGATCCGGTGGCGAATTCTTCCGCGCGCACGCTCGCAGCGGATCTCGTCCCGTATGCCCGCCACCTTGCCAAAGGGCATCCGATGAAAACACTGGCCAAACTCCCCGTCACCATCGTCACCGGTTTCCTCGGCTCGGGCAAAACCACCTTGCTGCGACACATGCTCGACAACGCTCAGGGCCGTCGCATCGCGGTGATCGTCAACGAGTTCGGCGAGCTGGGCATCGACGGTGAAATCCTCAAGCAATGCACCATCGGCTGCACCGAAGAAGAAGCCACCGGCCGCGTCTACGAACTGGCCAACGGCTGCCTGTGCTGCACGGTGCAGGAAGAGTTCTTCCCGGTGATGCGTGAACTGGTCGCCCGGCGCGGTGACCTCGATCACATCCTGATCGAGACGTCCGGTCTGGCCCTGCCAAAACCGCTGGTACAAGCCTTCCAGTGGCCGGAAATCCGCAGCGCCTGCACCGTGGATGCGGTGATCACCGTGGTCGACAGCCCGGCCGTGGCTACCGGCACCTTCGCCGCGTTCCCGGATCAGGTCGATGCCCAGCGCAAACTCGACCCGAACCTCGATCACGAGTCGCCGCTGCACGAACTGTTCGCCGACCAACTGGCCAGCGCCGATCTGGTGATCCTCAACAAGGCCGACCAGACCTGCGCCGAAGATCTGGCTCGCGTTCGCGCCGAAGTCGCCGAAGAACTGCCGCCAGCGGTGAAAATCATCGAAGCCAGCAACGGTCGCCTGCCACTGGACGTGCTGATCGGTCTCGGTGCCGGATCCGAAGAACATATCGACAGCCGCCACAGCCATCACGATCACCACCACGACGGTGATGACGACCATGATGACCACGATCACGACGCCTTCGATTCAATCTCTATCGAACTGCCGCAAGCCGACGAAAGCCTGCTGCTCGACGCGCTGACGCAACTGGTTGTGCAGCACGGCATCCTGCGCGTGAAGGGCTTCGCGGCGATTCCGAACAAGCCGATGCGCCTGTTGATTCAGGGCGTGGGCACGCGTTTCGACAAGCACTTCGACCGCCAGTGGGGCGCTGACGAAGCGCGCGTCACCCGTTTGGTGCTGATCGGTCAGGCACTCGACGCCGCGCAACTCGAAGCGCAACTGCGCGCCGCGCTCAGCGTTTAAGCCATGCACCTGCTCAGGACCCAGCCCGGCGGTTTCGTGTCGGATGACAACATTGCCGACCTTGGACAAACCCCCGCCGAGCTGGTGATCCTGTGCAGCGGCGACTCCAGCCTGGCGCTGCTCGCCGAAGCCGCGCAGCAATTGCCCGAGGATTACCCGAGCCTGCGCCTGGCCAATCCGATGCAGGTACAGAATCACGCCTCGGTCGACCTGTATGTCGATGAGGTGCTGCGTCACGCCAAGGTCATTCTGATTTCGCTGCACGGCGGCATCGCTTATTGGCGTTATGGCGTCGAGCGACTGGTGGAGTTGTCTGAGCGCGGGGCGCAGGTGATTCTGGTGCCGGGCGATGATCGTCCCGACCCGGAACTCAGCGACCTGAGCACGGTGCCCGCCGAAGATCGCGACCGCCTCTGGCAGTTCTTGCGTCAGGGTGGCATGGGCAATGCGCTGGACTTCTTCCATTGCCTGGCCAACCGCTGGCTGGCGCGTGACTACGCCTGGGGCGAGCCGCAGGCGTTGCCGCGTACAGCGATTTACCACCCACAGAAAAACACCGCCGCGCTGAGCGACTGGCAAGCTGAATGGCTGCCCGGTCAACCGGTCGCGGCGGTGTTGTTTTATCGCTCGCATTTGCAAGCGGCGAACACCGCGTTCATCGATGTGTTCTGCCAGCGCTTGCAGGCGGCGGGGCTCAATCCGTTGCCGATCGCGGTTGCCAGCCTGAAAGAACCCGGCTGCCTGTCGGTGGTCGAGGACTGGCTGGATGAGGTTGAGGCGGCGGTGATTCTCAACACCACCGGTTTCGCGCAATCCAGCCCGGAAGCGCCGCACCTGCGCCCGTTCCGGCGCAATATTCCGGTGATTCAGGCGATCTGCGCTCAGGACAACGAGCCCGGTTGGCGCGACAGCGAGCAGGGCCTGGGGCCACGGGACCTGGCGATGCACATTGCCTTGCCGGAACTCGACGGGCGCATCATCAGCCGGCCGATCAGCTTCAAGGATCTGGCCTGGCGCAGCGAGCGCAGCCAGTCCGACGTGGTCTGCTACCGGGCGCAACCCGAACGCATGGATTTCGTCGCTGAACTGGCGCGGCGCTGGAGCGATCTGGCGCGGCTGCCGAACACGGAAAAACGCATCGCGCTGATCCTCGCCAACTACCCGACTCGCGACGGCCGGATCGGCAATGGCGTCGGTCTGGACACGCCGGCGGCGGCATTGAATATGCTGCGCGCGTTGCAGGCGGAAGGCTTCCCGCTGACGGCGGAGTTGCCGGACAGCGGCACCGCGTTAATCCAGCAATTGCTCGGCGGCGTGAGCAACGACCTCGACAGCATCGACCTGCGTCCGTGCCAGCAAAGCCTGGCGATGGATGCCTATCTGGCGATGTTCAACGCGCTGCCGGAAGCCAATCGCGCGGCGGTGCTGGAACGCTGGGGCGCGCCGCAAAACGATCCGATGTGCCGCGACGGGCGGATGATGATCGCCGGGCTGCGTTTTGGCTTGACCTTCGTCGGCATTCAACCGGCGCGCGGTTATCAGGTCGATCCGAGTGCGGTGTATCACGACCCGGATCTGGTGCCGCCGCATGGCTATCTGGCGTTCTATTTCTGGCTGCGCAACACCTACGGTGCCCATGCGGTGATTCACGTCGGCAAGCACGGCAACCTCGAATGGTTGCCGGGCAAGGGCGTCGGCCTCTCGGAAAATTGCTGGCCGGACGCATTGCTCGGGCCGCTGCCGAACATTTATCCGTTTATCGTCAACGACCCGGGCGAGGGCGCCCAGGCCAAGCGGCGCACGCAAGCGGTGATCATCGACCACCTGATGCCGCCGCTGACCCGTGCCGAAACCTACGGCCCGCTGCGCAATCTGGAACTGCTGGCCGACGAATATTACGAGGCGCAACTGCTCGATCCGCGTCGTGCGCGGGAGCTGCAGCGCGACATTCTGCAACTGGTGCGCGAGACGCAGATCGACCGCGAACTGCAACTCGACGCCGGTCTGGACAGCGACGCCGACGCAGCGATCTGGCTGCCGCGTCTGGACACCTATCTGTGTGACCTGAAGGAATCGCAGATCCGCGATGGCCTGCACATCTTTGGCGAGTCGCCGACCGGACGTTTGCGCATCGATACGTTGCTGGCCTTGCTGCGCATTCCGCGTGGCGACGGCAAGGGCGCGCAGTCGAGTCTGCTGCGGGCGTTGGCCAAGGCCTTCGAGTTGGGCTTTGATCCGCTGGATTGTGTGCTTGCCGATCCATGGAACGGCCCGCGTCCGCCAGAGCTGCAAAGCCTCAGCGAAGAAATCTGGCGCACTGCCGGCGATACCCGCGAACGCCTTGAGCTATTCGCCACCCAACTGATCTCCGAAACATTGCACGCCCCTTGTAGGAGTGAGCCTGCTCGCGATAGCGGTATGTCATTCAACACTGAATTGCCTGACCTGACGCCATCGCGAGCAGGCTCACTCCTACAGGAACCGAGGGGGGCTGAAGTCAGTGCAATCATTGAAAATCTGCGCGAAGTCGTCGCCCCACGCCTCGACGCCTGCGGCCCCGCCGAAATGCGCGGTCTGCTTGACGCCCTCAACGGTCGCTTCGTCCCCGCCGGCCCAAGCGGCGCACCCAGCCGTGGCCGTCTCGACGTGTTGCCCACCGGGCGCAACTTCTACTCGGTGGACGTGCGCAACCTGCCGACCACCACCGCGTGGCGCATCGGTTTCCAGTCCGCCACGTTGATTCTCGAGCGGCATTTGCAGGATCACGGCGATCACCTGCGTCAGCTCGGCCTGTCGGTGTGGGGCACCGCGACCATGCGCACTGGCGGCGACGACATCGCTCAGGCCATGGCGCTAATGGGCGTGCGCCCGGTGTGGGCCACCGGCAGTCAGCGCGTCGATGATTTCGAGATTCTGCCGCTGAGCCTGCTCGACCGGCCACGGGTCGACGTCACGCTGCGGGTCTCGGGTTTTTTCCGCGATGCTTTTGCCAACCTGATTCGTCTGTTCGACGCCGCCGTGCAAGCGGTGGCGGCGCTGGACGAACCGGATGACCTCAACCCGCTGGCGGCGAAGGTGCGTGCCGAGCGCGAGGCGCTGTTGCAATCGGGGCTGGATGCCGACGCGGCGCGGCGCCAGGCCGGCTGGCGGATTTTCGGCGCCAAACCCGGAGCCTATGGCGCGGGGGTACAGGGCGCCATCGACGGTCGCCTGTGGCAGAGCCGCGAAGATCTGGCCGAGGTCTATCTGAATTGGGGCGCTTACGCTTACGGCGGGGCGGACGAGGGCACCGCCGCTCGTGAACAGTTCGTCCAGCGTCTGAGTCAGGTGCAAGCGGTGCTACAGAACCAGGACAATCGCGAGCACGACTTGCTCGATTCCAACGACTATTACCAGTTTCAGGGCGGCATGCTCGCGGCGGTGGAAACCCTGCGCGGCGAAGCGGCGGCGAGTTATCACGGTGATCACAGCCAGCCGGATCTGCCGAGAATCCGTACCCTGAAAGAAGAACTGAACCGGGTGATCCGCTCGCGGGCGGCCAATCCGAAATGGATCGAAGGGGTCAAGCGTCATGGCTATAAAGGCGCCTTCGAACTGGCGGCGACAGTCGATAACCTGTTCGCTTTCGACGCCACCACACAACTGATCGATGATCATCAGTACGCGTTGCTGGCGGACGCCTACTTGCTCGACCCGGCGACCCGCGATTTTGTTCGTGAACACAATCCGCATGCGCTGCGCGACATGACCGAGCGCATGCTGGAAGCGCAGCAGCGCGGGATGTGGCAGGAACCCGGCGTGTATAAAGAAGCACTGGAAAACCTGCTGCTGGATATAGAAGAAGACGCCTGACACACCACAACATTTTGTAGGAGTGAGCCTGCTCGCGATAGCGGTGTATCAGCCAACCTATTTGTCGCTGAACCACCGCTATCGCGAGCAGGCTCACTCCTACACTGAAATGAATCCACACCGACCATGACCGAGTATTGAAGATGACCGACACCCCGCATTTCCCGCTCTCTGCCGTGGTCGGCGCCGATGACCTGAAACTCGCGCTCTGCCTCACCGCCATCGACCCGAAAATCGGTGGCGTGCTGATCGAAGGCCCGCGCGGCATGGCCAAGTCGACCCTGGCCCGTGGCTTGGCCGATCTGCTCGCCAGCGGTCAGTTCGTCACGCTGCCATTGGGCGCCACCGAGGAACGTCTGGTCGGCACTCTTGATCTCGACGCCGCGCTGAGTGAAGGGCGGGCGCAGTTTTCTCCCGGTGTTTTGGCCAAGGCTGACGGCGGTGTGCTGTACGTCGATGAAGTAAACCTGCTGCCCGATCATCTGGTCGACCTGCTGCTCGATGTGGCTGCCAGTGGTACCAACCTGATCGAGCGCGACGGCATCTCCCATCGGCATTCGGCGCGATTTGTATTGATCGGCACGATGAACCCGGAAGAGGGTGAATTACGGCCACAGCTGCTTGACCGTTTCGGCCTGAACGTCGCCCTCAGCGGCCACACCGCGCCGACCGAACGCGGGCAGATCATCCGCCGCCGCCTGGATTTCGACAGCGATCCACAGGCGTTCTGCGTGCAGTGGGAAGCCCAGCAGCAAGCGCTGCGTGAGCGCTGCGAACAGGCGCGCATCGCCTTGGCGAACATCCCGCTGGATGACGACGCGTTGGCGAGCATCACCCAGCGTTGCTTCGCTGCTGGCGTCGATGGCTTGCGTGCTGATCTGGTCTGGCTGCGTGCGGCCCGTGCGCATGCGGCATGGCGCGGCGCCGAAGCGATTGCCGAGCAGGACATCGACGCCGTGGCGGAATTTGCCCTGCGGCATCGGCGTCGCGAACCTTCTTCGTCGAGTCCGCAACCGCCCGCGCAGAACCCGGCCAGTAGCCAGGCCGAACCGAGCGAAGGGCAGGGCCAGTGGGGTGATATGCCCGCCCCGGCACTGGCCACGGGTGCCCGTCGCGAAGTGCCGAGCTGGCCAAAAAAGTAACCGGCATTCGTCCCCGATCCGACGCGGGGGCGAATGCCAGACCCCGCGCCGGTCGCCTCGATCATGGACGCCAAGGCCAGCGCCACGCCGCGCGCAGCGGCCGGGTGAACTGGCCGGGCACGCTGCTCAACGGTCGGCCGCAGACTCGTGAAGATCTGCAGTTTCAGTTGCGCACTCGTACTGCCCATGAATTGTGGTTGGTGATCGTCGATGCCTCGGCTTCGACCCGTAGGCATCAGGCGCTGAGTGATGCCAAAGGCCTGCTCGCGCAATTGTTCGATGATGCTTATCGGCAGCGCGCGCGACTGGCCTTGCTGACCGCCAGCGGCAGCGCGCCGAAATGGCAGGTGCAAGGTCTGAAAGCATCGAGTGGCTTGCGCACCTGGCTGGAGGCGTTGGGGGCGGGCGGCGGCACGCCGTTGGTGGCGGCATTGACGCAGGCACAGCAATGGCTGGTGCAGCGACAAAAGCGCTTCCCGGCCGAGCAGCAGCGCTTGCTGGTGGTCACGGATGGGCGTTTAAAAGCCTTACCGTCGATGCCGCCGCTGGAGTGTCCGGGATTGTTGATCGACATTGAGCGTGGGCCGATCCGCCTGGCACGGGCGCGAGAATTAGCGAAGGCGTTGAATGCGGATTATCGGCATATTGATGATGTGTGATGCCCTGTGCGGGCCTCATCGCCAGCAGACTGGCTCCCACAGTTTGAGCGGTGTTCGCGAATATTGTGTGCGACACAAAACCCTGTGGGAGCCAGCCTGCTGGCGATGGCTCCGACTCGGTTTCAGGTGAACATGGCAATCAGGCTCCGACGCTCTATGCTCCACCCCAGCCCAATCACAAGGAGTGAATCATGCGGGTACTGGTCGCCAATCCTCAGGACGATTTTCGCGTCAAAGCCTACGCCGGCACCAACGGCGTATTACTCGCCATGGACCTCGCCGAGCCCCGACGCAAAGGCCTGCTCGGGTTTGCCATCGAAAAGCAGCAGGGCGACAAACCGTGGTTGTTCCTGTTCAACAGCCTGACATTTCCCGGCAAGGCACACACGTTCCCGCAGTATCACGCCACGCCCAGCGATAAAGCGCCGCTACAGAAATTCCGCTGGGCCGATTACGCGGTCAACCCGGGCACGACGATGCACTATCGCGTGCATCTGGCCTATGGCACGGCGGACGCGCCACAACTTGGCGAATCACTGGAGCTGAGCATCACCAGTGACGACGGTCATCCGGCCAACCAGAGCGTGATATTCAACCGTGCTGTGGCCGCCAGTCAGGCCTTCCAGCGCAAATTTCCCGACCTCGACGCGCAGATCAGCGCCAACAAGAACCTGCCCATCGAAGCCTGGCCCGACGCGGCGCGGCTGTGGCTGGAGAACGAGCTGCTGGAGCGATTACTGGGCTTTATCGAACGTGCGGTGGACGCGCAGTGGGCGCTGGACATCGCGATCTACGAGTATCAGTTGCAGGCGATCGTCGACGCAGTGAATGCGGCCTTTGCCCGGGGGGTTCAGGTGCGCGTGCTGTATCACGCGCAACCTGATGATCCCGATACGACCCTGAACGAAACGAACCTTGCCAAATTGCCGATGGCGAACAAGCGCGGCCGGGTCACCCATAACATCTTTCACGACAAATTCATTGTTCTCAGCCGTGTCGATGGCGCGGGTCAGCGGCAACCGCAGGCGGTGCTGTGCGGTAGCACCAATTTCACCGCCAATGGCGTGTATCGCCAGGCCAACGTGGTGCATACGCTCGACGACGTGACGATTGCCGCGCGTTATCTGCAAACCTTCGAAGAAGTCTGGGCCAACCCGGCCGACGTCGCTGCGACGCGCAGCTGGATCACCGAACACAACCCGATGGACCCGACACAGGCGCTGTTCGCCGGGTTCTCGCCACGCAGCGGTGGTGGTGATTTGCGTGCGTTTGTCGAGATCATCGAGGCGGCCAGGAAGGACGTGCTGTTCGTCACCGCGTTCACCTTGCCGGACGCGATCCTCAACGCGCTGCTCGGCAAACCGCATGACGACATCCTGCGTTACGGCCTGCAAAACACCGCGAGCAGCATCACCGGGTTTCATGCCGACCGCACCGCCGAATTCGCTGCCACAGCATTACTCAACACCGGGCTGGAAGGCTGGCTGAAGGAAAACATGAAAGGCCAGAAGGGCAACCTGCTGGTGCACACCAAAGCCGTGATCACCGACTTCACCACCGATGCGCCGACCATCATCAGCGGCAGTCACAACCTCAGTACGTCAGCCAGTAACGGCAATGACGAGAACTTCCTGATCATTCGTGGCGACACCGATCTGGCTGATCGCTATGGCCTGGAGTTGCTGCGGTTTTATGAGCATTACCGCTTTCGCTATTTCGCGAAAAAGCTGGAACTGAAGCAGGTGAGTCCATTGGCGGTGGATGACAGCTGGACCAACGATTATTACGTGGAAGGGGATTTGCGCCAGTTGTCGCGGTTGCGTTTTGCCGGGCGATGATGTGGTGTGTTTGATGACCCCTTCGCGAGCAAGCCCGCTCCCACGTTGGACCTTCTTTGAACTCAGAACCTGCGTCCGACGAATAACCCCTGTGGGAGCGGGCTTGCTCGCGAAAGGGCCTGCAGGAAAATCAAATTTCCTGTGCTCTTACAGATTTTGAAATGATTTGCCGCTGTAGAAAATGTGCCTTGAGCCTGTACGCTCCAAGGCCATTTTTCATTCAGGATTTGCATGAACACCCTCTTGGAGCCTCCCAGTCGTACCTTCTCCACGCGCCATGGCGCGGTCTTGACGTACTCGCAGCATCCGGTTTTCCGACTCCCGTCTATCGTTGACAACGCGGCTTCAGAGCCTTCGCGTTGCACTTTGCCGTGTCCGGCAGCCTGAATTCACTGAAGAGAGATCGAGACATTTTATGGAATGGTTAGCGGATCCCACGGCCTGGTTAGGCTTGTTGACTTTGATCGTGCTGGAGCTGGTGCTGGGTATCGACAACCTGGTGTTCATCGCGATCCTGGCGGACAAACTGCCACCGCATCAGCGCGATCGTGCGCGGATCATCGGCCTGTCGTTGGCGCTGATCATGCGCCTGGGCCTGTTGGCGAGTATTTCCTGGCTGGTGACCCTCACGCAGCCGTTGTTCGAGGTGTTCGACAAGAGCTTCTCCGGCCGTGACCTGATCATGCTGTTCGGTGGTGTATTCCTGCTGTTCAAGGCGACGATGGAGCTGCACGAACGACTCGAAGGCCACGTCGGCCAGCGCTCGACCAATGCCGCTTACGCGCTGTTCTGGCCAATCGTCGCGCAGATCGTGGTGCTCGATGCGGTGTTCTCGCTGGACGCGGTAATCACCGCCGTCGGCATGGTTGATGAACTGGCGGTGATGATGATCGCGGTGATCATTTCCATCGGCCTGATGATCGTCGCCAGCAAGCCGCTGACCCGCTTCGTCAACGCGCACCCGACGGTGATCATGCTGTGTCTGGGCTTCCTGATGATGATCGGTTTTGCCCTGACAGCCGAAGGCCTGGGCTTCCACATCCCGAAAGGCTATCTGTACGCGGCGATTGGTTTCTCGATCCTGATCGAAGTGTTCAACCAGATCGCCCGGGCCCGGCGCAAGCGTTCGATGCAAGGCCTGCGCCCCCTACGTGAGCGTACGGCCCACGCGGTAATGCGTCTGCTGGGCGGGCGCAAGCTGGAGGCGGAGGAGGTCGGCGAGGAAATTTCCGATCTGCTGGATGACGGCGAAGCCCCGAGTGCGGAGCTGTTCGACCGCCGCGAGCGAGTGATGATCAGTGGCGTGCTGCAACTGGCCGAGCGGCCGATTCGGAACCTGATGACCGTACGTGCGGATGTCGACACCATCGATCTGGCCGACGACGCCGAGACGATTCGCACAAAATTGATGCACTCGTCGTATTCACGTCTGCCGCTGATTCGCCACGGCGCGGTGGATGAACCGTTGGGCTTCGTGCACAAAAAGGAATTGCTCAAGGAATACCTGTCCGGTACCGAGCCGAATCTGGAGCACCTGGCGCGCAAGACCATCAACCTGCTCGACAGCTATTCGATCCTCAATGCGCTGGAGCAAATGCGCGCGGCGTCGACTCACATCGCCTTCGTGGTCAACGAATTCGGTGACTTCGTCGGTGTGTTGACCATGACCGACATCCTCGAATCGATTGCCGGCGAACTGCCCGATGCCAGCGAGATCGAAGGCCCGGACGTGATCGAGGAGCAGGGCGGTTTTGTCGTCAACGGCGCGTTGAACCTGACCCGTGTTCGCCAGCGCACCGGGTTCGGCGCCGAACCGACCGAGGACTATCAGACCCTGGCCGGACTGGTGATGAGCCTGCTGGATCGCTTGCCGATGATCGGCGATCGGCTGCAGTACGCAGGCTGGCAAATGACCGTCAAAGCCGTTGAGGAACGACGGGTGACGCAGGTGTTGCTGGTGCGCGATTCTGCGTAAGGCAGCAGCCTTGCGCTGACGGTGCCGGCCCCTTCGCGGGCAAGCCCGCTCCTACAGTGCACGCGTCGTACACGAAATGTGTGAACAACGTTGACCCCTGTGGTAGCGGGCTTGCCCGCGAAAGCGATGCGTCAGACGCCGCAACGATTACGGGAAATGCACTGCCTCAAATCACCCGCCGATGCGCACGCGTGATTGTGCAGAGCCTGCTCAATGTGCGGCGCAACCACGGCAGGTCATGCCTTGGTTTCTGCTGCACCACCGGTGCCCTGGTCCTGCCAATATGCCGGGCAAAGTCCGCCGCCAGTGTTTCCTCTGTGCCGATGCCTTTGAGTTTTTTCACCAGCCTGCCGTTTTGTAGAACAGCACCGTCGGCGTGCCGGTGACCAACGGATGGCGCGGCGACTCTCGGGTGTTAAGCATGTAGATATTGGCGCGATGCCGGTACGGCTCGGCAATCTGACGAAAAATCGGCCCGGCCCATTCGCAGGCGGGGCAGTGTTCATTGGCGAAATACAGGATCACCGGGCGCCAGGTTTTCAGGGCTTTGCGGTAAACCGGGGCCAGATTGGAAATGGTATTGGCAGCGCTCATTGAGAACTCCTTTTCAACGACCTCGAAGGTTCGATAACGTTAAAGAAGGGTGAAGAACAGGTCTACTGTCAGAAATTACAGGTGGCCTGTGGATTCGCGAGATTTTTCCCACTTTTATGAAGGACCGGCCCGACACGAAGCCCGGAAATATGGAATGTCGGGACGTGATACCTTTTTTCACTCAATAAAAGAGAAGGCGGTAATAAGCGATAGGCGTCGAAGCCGTCTTGGAGTGCTATTTTAAGCACCATTAACAGCACTCCAGGGAGCACCATCATGACTCACGTAGTCCTTTCTAATATCGTTGCGAGTATTTCTGAATTGAAAAGAAATCCCATGGGTACTGTGGCCGCTGGTGGCGGCCAGTCTGTAGCGATCCTGAATCGAAATGAGCCGGCGTTTTATTGTGTGCCCGCAAAAGAGTATGAGGCGATGATGAATCGTCTTGAGGACCTGGAACTGATCGCACTATGCAAGGAGCGAGAAAACGACCCTACCATCAAGGTCTCTATAGATGACCTATGAGCTGGAGTTTTCCGAGAAAGCGTGGAGGGAATGGAAAAAGCTTGATTCAGCACTTCAGGATCAGTTCAAGAAAAAGCTCTCTACACGTCTGGTCAATCCTCACGTTCCTGCCGATCGACTCCGAGGGTTGGGAAACGCCTACAAAATCAAGCTTCGCAGTGCTGGATACAGGCTGGTCTATCGCGTAAAGAACGAGGTTTTGGTTGTTACCGTGATTGCGGTAGGGAGAAGAGAGCGGGGAGAGGTCTACGACCAAGCCGCTTGCCGATAGATATGGAGAGCTGGCCCCTTCAATCGCTAACCACATTGCACCGAAGTAGCCCTTCGTGCTCCATCTGGGAACCTGCTACTCGTTATTTGTAGCCTAAGGTAGCGCAGCCCATCAGTACCCGCACCTGACTCCATTTTTCGCATTTCCTGCATCCCGTTGATTCCAAAAACATTTAACCCCTCTACAGTTTCCCTGTGATTCCTGTGGCACACTTTCTGCTGTCTATTCCGCAGTAACAAACCGTGTTCCGGTATAGCGGAATAAACATCATCCTGGAGTGCTTGCCATGCATCGCCGTCCTTCGTTGTTCAAAGCGTGTGTTTTCGTTCTTGCGGCTTCGTCCGCTGTGATGGGCATGGCCCAGGCAGCCGATAGCAAGCTCGACAGTGTTCTGGCCCGGGGCAAGCTGATTGTCGGCACCGGCAGCACCAATGCGCCGTGGCACTTTCAGGGTGCGGACGGCAAGTTGCAGGGCTTTGATATCGACATCGCCAGGATGGTGGCCAAGGGGTTGTTCAATGACCCAAGCAAAGTCGAGTTCGTCGTGCAGTCGTCCGACGCGCGAATTCCCAATCTGCTGACCGACAAGGTCGACATGAGCTGCCAGTTCATCACCGTTACCGCCAGCCGCGCGCAGCAAGTGGCATTCACCCTGCCGTACTACCGCGAAGGTGTCGGTCTGCTGCTGCCGGCCAACAGCAAGTACAAGGAAATCGAAGACCTGCAGGCGGCCGGTGACAGCGTTACGGTGGCCGTGCTGCAAAACGTCTATGCCGAAGAATTGGTGCATCAGGCGCTGCCCAAGGCCAAGGTCGATCAGTACGACAGTGTCGATCTGATGTATCAGGCGGTGAACTCCGGCCGTGCCGATGCCGCGGCTACCGATCAGTCGTCGGTCAAATACCTGATGGTGCAGAACCCCGGCCGCTACCGCAGCCCGACCTACGCGTGGAGCCCACAGACCTACGCCTGCGCAGTCAAACGCGGCGATCAGGACTGGCTGAACTTCGTCAACACCACTCTGCATGAAGCCATGACCGGCGTTGAGTTCCCGACTTACGCGGCATCCTTCAAGCAATGGTTCGGTGTCGACCTGCCGTCGCCGGCGATTGGTTTCCCTGTCGAATTCAAATGATCCCGTGAGAGTGGGGCGCCTGCACGCGCCCCGCTCAAGGTACTGCTGACCATGAACTATCAGTTGAACTTTGCCGCCGTGTGGCGCGATTTCGACACCTTGCTGGCGGGGCTCGGTCTGGGCCTTGAACTGGCGCTGGTGTCGATCGCCATCGGCTGCGTGATCGGCCTGCTGATGGCGTTTGCCTTGCTCTCGAAGCATCGCGCCTTGCGGGTGCTGGCCTCGGTGTACGTCACGGTGGTGCGTAATACGCCGATTCTGGTGTTGATTCTGTTGATCTACTTTGCCTTGCCGAGCCTGGGGATCCGTCTGGACAAGATTCCCTCGTTCATCATCACGCTGTCGCTGTATGCCGGTGCCTATCTGACCGAAGTGTTCCGTGGCGGCTTGCTGAGCATCCCCAAAGGCCAGCGCGAAGCGGGGCTGGCGATCGGACTCGGTGAGTGGCAGGTCAAGGCCTACGTCACCGTGCCGGTGATGCTGCGCAACGTGCTGCCGGCGCTGTCGAACAACTTCATCTCGCTGTTCAAGGACACCTCGCTGGCCGCCGCGATTGCGGTGCCGGAGCTGACCTATTACGCGCGCAAGATCAACGTCGAGAGCTACCGGGTGATCGAAACCTGGCTGGTGACCACGGCGTTGTATGTCGCGGCCTGTTACCTCATTGCCATGCTGCTGCGTTACCTCGAGCAGCGTCTGGCGATCCGCCGATAGGAGGCTGCGATGTACGAATCTCCCAGTTGGTTGCGTGAATTGTGGGTGGCACGCGAGACGTTGCTGCAAGGCTTCCTGACCAGTGTGCAAGTGTCGGCATTGGCGATTCTGTTCGGCACGCTGCTCGGGGTTGTCGCCGGTCTGGTGCTGACTTACGGCAAGTTCTGGATGCGCGCGCCGTTCCGCTTTTATGTCGACATTATTCGCGGCACGCCGGTGTTTGTACTGGTGCTGGCCTGCTTCTATATGGCGCCGGCGCTGGGCTGGCAGATCAGCGCGTTTCAGGCCGGTGCGCTGGGCCTGACGCTGTTCTGCGGCTCGCACGTCGCCGAGATCGTGCGCGGTGCTTTGCAGGCATTGCCACGTGGACAGATGGAAGCGAGCAAGGCGATCGGCCTGACGTTTTATCAGTCTCTCGGTTACGTGCTGTTGCCCCAGGCGTTGCGGCAGATCCTGCCGACCTGGGTCAACTCGTCCACCGAAATCGTCAAGGCTTCGACCTTGCTCTCGGTGATCGGCGTTGCCGAATTGCTGCTCAGCACCCAACAGATCATCGCCCGGACCTTCATGACTCTGGAGTTCTACCTGTTCGCCGGTTTTCTGTTCTTCGTCATCAACTACGGCATCGAATTACTCGGCCGGCACATTGAAAAGCGGGTGGCCCTGCCATGACTCAAGCTCAAGTTTCCAACGTTCAGAACGGTCAGCCGCTGCTGGACATCCGTGGCCTGCACAAGCAGTACGGTGCGGTCGAAGTGCTCAAGGGTGTCGATCTGAGCATGCAGCGCGGCAACGTCGTAACGCTGATCGGCTCCAGCGGTTCGGGCAAGACCACCTTGCTGCGCTGCGTGAACATGCTCGAAGAGTTCCAGGGCGGGCAGATCCTGCTCGACGGCGAGTCCATCGGCTATGACGAGGTCGGTGGCAAACGCGTGCGTCACGCGGAAAAAGTCATCGCCCGCCATCGTGCGATGACCGGCATGGCCTTCCAGCAATTCAACCTGTTTCCGCACCTGACAGCCTTGCAGAACGTCACCCTCGGTCTGCTCAAGGTAAAGAAAATGCACAAGGACGAGGCCGTGGTGCTGGCCGAGAAATGGCTGGAGCGGGTCGGCCTGCTGGAGCGGCGCAATCACTTCCCCGGGCAGTTGTCCGGCGGTCAGCAACAGCGCGTGGCGATTGCCCGGGCGATTGCGATGAACCCTAGCCTGATGCTGTTTGACGAAGTCACCTCGGCCCTCGATCCGGAGCTGGTCGGTGAAGTGCTGAACGTGATCAAGGGCCTGGCCGAAGACGGCATGACCATGTTGCTGGTGACCCACGAAATGCGTTTCGCCTTCGAGGTTTCGGACAAGATCGTGTTCATGAATCAGGGGCGGATCGAAGAGCAGGGGCCGCCCAAGGAACTGTTCGAACGCCCGCAATCACCGCGTCTGGCTGAGTTTCTCAAGAGCACGCGGTTCTAATTTTTGCTTTGTAATCAGGAGAAATACCCATGAGCATTACTCGATACGGCACCGGCAGCACCGCCGCTGGCGGTCAGCCACGTCCCTTCGCGCGCGCCGTTGAAGCGGATGGCTGGCTGCACGTGTCCGGCCAGGTGCCGGCGGTGGATGGCGAGATCATCGTTGGTGGTATCGTCGAGCAGACCCACCAGACCATGAAAAACCTGATCGCGATTCTCGAAGAGGCCGGTTATGGCCTGGAGGACGTGGTGCGGGCTGGCGTATGGCTGGACGATCCGCGGGATTTCAGCAGTTTCAACAAGGTTTTCGGCGAGTACTTCAAACCTGAACACGCCCCGGCACGGGCCTGTGTGCAGGCGAGCATGATGGTTGATTGCAAGGTCGAGATCGATTGCATCGCGTACAAGAAGAAACCCTGAACCGAGGTGCCCCTATCGCGAGCAGGCTCACTCCTACAGAAGGACGCGCTTCAACTGTAGGAGTGAGCCTGCTCGCGATGGCGATCTAACCGTCGACGCTGCACTCTCGGTACACTCCCGGCACTTTCATTGGGAACTGAAGACATGACCGAAGACACCATCAAACGCCGGGCCCGTGGTCTGGACAGGGCGTTCGATATCCTCGACTTCCTCAAGGAGATCGGCCAGCCGCTGCGTCCGAACGACATCGCCAACGGCATCGGCAGCCCGAAATCCACGGTCTACGAACTGGTGGCGTCGCTGCTTGAGCGACGGATTCTGGAGCCGGTGGGCAAGGACGGTCACGTCTATCTCGGACGTCAGTTGTATTTCCTCGGGCAGGCGCACCTGCGTCACTTCGACCTCAGTCGCGAGGCCGATCACGCCTTGCAGGAGATCGTCAGCCAGACCCGGGAAACCGCGCAAATGTGCCTGCTCAACGGGCGCAAATACACGGTGGCGCTGATGAAGGAGGGCGAGCGGCATTTCCGCATTTCGTCCGACATCGGCGAAAACGCGCCGATCCCGTGGACTGCGTCCGGGCGCTTGCTGCTGGCGCATTTGAGCGACCAGCAGATCATCGACCTGATCGACGAAGACGACTACATCCTGCCCGACGGCGAGCGCCTGCCGCTGGAACGCTTTCTGGCGGAGATCCGCCAGGCTGGCATCGACGGTTTCTTCTCCTTCGACAGCGTGGCCGACACCTTCACCCATTGCTTCGCCGCGCCGGTCAAAGACCCCAGCGGCGTGGCCATTTGCACCCTGTGCATCGTCGCCCCACGGGCCGATGCGAAAAACAATTACGACGACTATCGCCGGGTGCTGATCGAGAGCGCCAACAGCCTCGCCCGGCGCATCAACGAATAACCGCGGCTGCCTGCGGCCGCGACAGTGAGGAGTTCAAGCATGACGACTGCCATCAATACCGCTGTGGAAAAGGGCGACGCCGCCATCGGTGCGCACCTTGTGCGCGACGTCAGCCTGCCGGCGCTGGTGCTGCACCGCGAGGCGCTGGAGCACAACATTCGCTGGATGCAGAAGTTCGTCAGCGACAGCGGCGCCGAGCTCGCGCCCCACGGCAAGACCAGCATGACCCCGGCGCTGTTCCAGCGTCAGCTCGACGCTGGCGCGTGGGGCATCACCCTCGCCAGCGCCACCCAGACCCGCGCCGCGTACGCCCACGGTGTACGCCGGGTGCTGATGGCCAACCAACTGGTCGGCACGCCGAACATGGCACTGATTGCCGATCTGCTGGCCGATGCCGATTTCGATTTCTATTGCATGGTCGATCACCCGGACAACGTCGCCGATCTCGGCGCCTACTTCGCCTCGCGCGGGGTCAAGTTGAACGTGATGATCGAATACGGCGTGGTCGGTGGCCGCTGCGGTTGCCGCAGCGAGCAGGAAGTCATCGCGCTGGCCCAGGCGATCAACGCGCAACCGGCGCTGGCTCTGACCGGCATCGAGGGTTACGAAGGGGTGATCCATGGCGATCACGCGGTTAGCGGCATTCGCGAATTCGCCGCGTCGCTGGTGCGCCTGGCGGTGCAGTTGCAGGACAGCGGCGCGTTTGCCATTGCCAAGCCGATCATCACCGCCTCGGGTTCGGCGTGGTACGACCTGATCGCCGAGTCGTTCGAGGCACAGAATGCGAGCGGACGCTTCCTCAGCGTGCTGCGCCCGGGCAGTTATGTCGCCCACGATCATGGCATCTACAAGGAAGCGCAGTGCTGCGTGCTGGATCGTCGTAGCGATCTGCACGAAGGATTGCGTCCGGCGCTGGAAGTCTGGGCCCACGTGCAGTCGTTGCCGGAGCCGGGTTTTGCGGTGATCGCCCTCGGCAAGCGCGACGTGGCGTTCGATGCCGGCCTGCCGGTGCCATTGCTGCGTTACAAGGCCGGTGTATTGCCAGCGGTGGGCGACGATGTCGGCGCGTGCAAGGTGACGGCGGTGATGGACCAGCATGCGTTCATGAGCGTGGCGCCGGGGGTTGAGTTGCGGGTGGGCGACATCATTTCCTTCGGCACCTCGCACCCGTGCCTGACCTTCGACAAGTGGCGGGTGGGGTTGCTGGCGGATGAGCAGTTGGCGGTGGTCGAGAGCATGGAGACCTGCTTCTAAGGTTTCAGACCGAGTCGCGCCCATCGCGAGCAGGCTCACTCCTACAGGGGAACGCATTCCAATTGTAGGAGTGAGCCTGCTCGCGATGAGGGCCGCCCAAACACCGATGATTATCCAGAGACACCTCCCAATGACCAGCCTCAGCCCCCTGGGCCCGAATACCCCGCGCATCGCCCTGATCGGCGAGTGCATGATCGAACTCCAGCACCGTGCCGACGGCAGCCTGCAGCAAAGCTTCGGTGGCGATACCTTGAACACCGCGGTGTACCTGTCCCGCGCTCTCGGCGACAAAGCCCAGGTCGATTACGTCACCGCGCTCGGCGACGACAGCTTCAGCGACGCCATGTGCCAGAGCTGGGCTGACGAAGGCATTGGCCTGGATCTCGTGCAGCGTCTGCCCGGTCGTTTGCCGGGCCTGTACTGCATTCAGACCGACGCCAACGGTGAGCGGCGTTTCCTCTACTGGCGCAATGAAGCGGCGGTGCGCGATTGCTTCACCACCCCAGCGGCGGAGCCGATTCTGGCAGCGCTGCCGGACTACGATGTGCTGTATTTCAGCGGCATCACCCTCGCAGTGTTAGGTGCGAAGGGCCGCGAACGCTTGATCCAGACCCTGATCGAAGCCCGCCAGCGCGATGCGCGGATCGTCTTCGACAACAATTATCGGCCACGCTTGTGGTCCTCACAGGAAGAGGCGCGGGCGGCCTATCGCAGCGTGTTGCCGCATGTCGATCTGGCGTTGCTGACCGTGGATGACGAACAGGCGCTGTTCCATTTTGCCGATTGCGACGCAGTGTTCGAGGCGTACGCGCAGATCGGCACGCCGGAAGTGGTGCTCAAGCGCGGCGCCGAGGCGTGTCTGATTCGCTGCGATGATGAGGCGTTCGAAGTGCCGGCGCAGCAGGTCGACAAGGTCGTGGATACGACGGCGGCGGGGGATTCGTTCAGTGCGGCGTATTTGGCCAGCCGGTTGCTGGGGGCCAGTCCGGTCGAGGCGGCGCAGGCGGGGCATTGGCTGGCAAGTCGGGTGATTCAGGTGCCGGGGGCGTTGATTCCCAGGTAAGCGGTGGATGGCCGCTTACTGCGCAATCGGTTCGCGAGCAAGCCCGCTCCCACAGGGGACCGCATTCCAGACTGTGGGAGCGGGCTTGCTCGCGAAGAGGTCCTAAGGCCAAGCACTCAATCGCGGAAAAACACCTGCACCAGGTGATAGCCGAACTTGCTCTTGATCGGCCCATGCACCGTGCGCAGCGGCTTCTTGAAGATCACCGCATCGATCGCGCCGACCATCTGTCCCGGCCGCACTTCACCCAGATCACCGCCGCGTTTGCCGGACGGGCAGGTCGAGTATTTCTTCGCCAGCACATCGAACGCTTCGCCCTTGGCAATGCGTTGCTTGAGTTGTTCGGCCTCTTCGGCGGTTTTCACCAGAATGTGGCGGGCTTGGGCTTTCATCGTGCGATACCTGTAACGGGGTGACGGCGGGGCGCGGGATTATGCCTCAAGTGACGGCGTTTGGTTGATCATCTCGCGGATCTTGTTGGCCAGCACGTCAATCGAAAACGGCTTGGCCACCATGTCCATGCCATCCTCGAGAAAGCCCTGACGCTCGGCGGCTTTCTGCGCGTAACCGGTCATGAACAGCACCTTCAGCCCCGGACGATGCTGGCGGGCGATTTCCGCCAGTTGCCGGCCATTCATCCCCGGTAGACCAACGTCGGTCACCAGCAGATCCACACGCAGCTCCGATTCCAGCAGCGGCAGGGCGGCGCTGGCGTCGGCGGCTTCGTGGGCGAGGTAACCCAGCTCCTTGAGCAGATCGAGCACCAGCATGCGCACCGCCGGGTCATCCTCAACCACCACCACGGTTTCGCCACAGGTGGCCGTCGGCGCCGCACTGAGGGTTTCCACAACTGGCCGTTCCGGCTCCAGCAGGTTCAGGCGCGGCAAGTACAAGCGCACACAAGTGCCCTGATTCGGCAGGCTGTCGAGGCTGACATGGCCGCCCGACTGCTGGGCGAAGCCATAAATCATCGACAGTCCGAGCCCGGTGCCCTGGCCGATCGGTTTGGTGGTGAAGAACGGATCGAACGCCTTGGCGCGCACCGACGGCGTCATGCCGGTGCCGTTGTCGCTGACCGCCAGCATCAGGTAATCGCCGGCCTTGACCGGTTCGAGGGTGGTGATGTCGTTGCCGTCGAGGTAGACGTTGGCAGTTTCGATCAGCAGTTCGCCGCCATCGGGCATGGCGTCGCGAGCGTTGATCACCAGGTTGAGCAAGGCATTTTCCAGTTGGCTGACGTCGGTGCTGATCGGCCACACATCGTCGGCCAGGCGCAGCGTGAGTTCGATCGGGTCGCCCTTGGTGCGGCGGATCAAATCCTCCAGCGAATGAATCAGTTCGTTGACGTTGAGGGTCTTGCGGTCCAGCGATTGCCGGCGCGAGAACGCCAGCAAGCGATGGGTCAGCGCGGCCGCTCGGTTGGCCGACGACACCGCCGCTTCGGTGAAACGGCCGATTTCATCGGCGCGGCCGTCGGCGATGTAGCGCTGCATCAGGTCGAGGCTGCCGATGATTCCGGTGAGCATGTTGTTGAAGTCGTGGGCGATACCGCCGGTGAGCTGGCCGACCGCTTCCATCTTCTGCGCATGGCGCAACGCATCTTCGGCGCGCTCGCGTTCGAACATCTCGTTCTGCAGACGCTGATTGGCCTGAGCCAGTTGTTCGGTGCGGGCGCTGACCCGTTCTTCGAGGGTTTCATTGAGATTGCGCAGGGCTTCTTCGGTCTTCTTCCGTTCGGATTCGTCGATCACGAAAATATAAAAACCGTTGACTGAGCCGTCGGCGCCGTGGCGCGGGAGGTAATTCATCAGCGCATGGCGGTTGCTGCCGTCGCGATGCGGGGTGTACAGGCTGAACGAGCAGGGTCGCCCGGCCAGGGCTTCGGCAATATAGGGCGCGCGCAGGAAGTAGGCTTCTTCGCCGATCACTTCGCGAATGGTACGGCCATACAGTTCCTGCGGCGTGAGGCCGTACCAGTCCAGATACGCCGCGTTGTTCAGGCGAAAGCGCTCTTCGTGGTCGACATAGCTGATGAGGATCGGCATTGCATTGATGATCAGCTGCAATTCCGTCTGGCTCTGGCGCAGCGCCTGCTCGGTGTGCTTGCGCTCGGTCAGGTCCAGCGCGGCGCCGAGGAAGCGCACGGGTCGCCCGTGGTGATCCTTGTAACAGCGGCCCCGGGCAAACACCCAGCGCAGTTCGCCGTCGGCTTTCAACAGGCGGTATTCTTCGGCGTACTCGGTGCCGTGGGTGATGCAGTGCTTGATGCTGCGGGCGATCAAGGCGCGGTCTTCGGGGTGCACGCCTTGCAGGTAGTCGCTGATCGGTAGCTGACTGGCGTGGGCCGGATCAATGCCGTGCAACTGGGCGAAATGCGCGTCGGCAATGAAACGGTCTTCGCCGATGTCCCAATCCCAGGTGCCAACCGCATCGGTGGCGGCCAGCGCCAGTTGCAGGCGTTCTTCAGTGTCGCGCTGGGCCTTGAGGCTTTCTTCGGAACGGCGTTGCAGTTCGAGGGCGATGCGCCGGCGTTCGTTGGTTTCGATGGCGGTCACCAGGATCCCGGCCACCTGCGTGTTTTCATCGCGGATGGGGCTGTAGGTCAGATCCAGCCAGAAGTCAGACTCTACGCCTTCACGTTGCAGGGTAAATCGCCGCTCGCTGTAGGTGCGCACCTGGCCTTGTAGGACGGCTCGATAAATCGGGTCGGTAAAGTCTTGAAGTTCTGGCCATATAAGGTGCGCCGGCTGTCCGAAAGCGTGTGGATGCTTGCTGCCGGCGAGCATCGCAAAGCCATTGTTGTAGATCTGCGTGAGCTGCGGCCCCCACAACAGCAGCATCGGCATCGGCGAGTGAATCACGATGTCCACCGCGGTGCGCAGGCTTTGCGGCCAGGTGCCAGAAGCGCCCAACGGCGTGCGGCTCCAGTCGGTACGGGCGATCAGGGCTTGGGCGTCATCGGGGGAGGGTGTTGCGTTCATCACATCTATCCTGAGCGTCGGTCAGTGCGTTGGCATCTACTATTCTTGCACTTGCGGTAGACGCTGTATGACCCGTTACGTCACGACAGCGGGTCATTTCTGTTCATTGAATGCTTCGCGGGTGCTTATTGCCATGGAAATCGATGCACTGTTGCTCCGTCTGTCGAGCCAGCACGGCTCTGACCTGTTCCTGTCCACGGGAGCACCACCCAGTGCGCGCATCGATGGCGTGCTGACGCCGTTCAGCGAGCGGCCGTTCAAGCCCGGTGAGGTCGAGACTATCGCCAACTCCCTGATGGACGCCGAGCAACGACGCGAGTTCGATCGGGATCTGGAAATGAACCTGGCGATTTCCCGTACGGGCATCGGGCGTTTTCGGGTGAACGTCTTCAAGCAACGCAATGATGTGTCAATCGTGATCCGCAACGTCAAACTCGATATTCCGCGCTTCGAAGACCTGAAACTGCCGCCGGTATTGCTGGAAACGGTGATGCTCAAACAGGGGCTGATCCTGTTCGTTGGCGCCACCGACTCCGGTAAATCCACCTCGCTGGCCGCGCTGATCGATCACCGCAATCGCCACAGCAGCGGGCACATCATCACCATCGAAGACCCGGTGGAGTATATCCATCGACACCAGCGCTCGATCATCAATCAACGCGAAGTCGGCGTCGATACCCGCAGTTTCCATGCGGCGCTGAAAAACACCCTGCGTCAGGCCCCGGATGTGGTGCTGATCGGCGAGATCCGCGACCGCGAAACCATGGAGCATGCGCTGACATTTGCCGATACCGGGCACCTCGTGCTGTCGACGCTGCATGCGCACAACGCCAATCAGGCGCTGGACCGTATCGTCAATCTGTTCCCCGAAGAGCGCCGCCCGCAGTTGCTGCACGCGCTGGGCAACAATCTCAAAGCGTTCGTCTCGCAACGGCTGGTGCGCACTTTGGACGGTCAGCGCCGGGCGGCGGTCGAAGTGATGCTCGGCACCCCGACCATCGCCGACCTGATCCGGCGCAACGAGTTGGGTGAACTCAAGGGCATCATGGAGAAGTCTGGCGAGGTCGGCATGCAGACCTTCGACGCGGCGCTGTACGGGCTGGTGGTGGAGGGCGTGATCAGTGAGGACGAAGCGCTCAAACATGCCGATTCGCAGAACAATCTGCGGCTGCGTTTGAAGCTGCATGCCGAGGCGGGGCCAGCGCCCGCGCCCTCATCATCAGGCGACTGGGGCCTGATGGATTAACACCTCACCCCTGTGGGAGCGGGCTTGCTCGTGAATGCAATCCATCAGTCGATATCAGCGGGACTGACACACCGCTTTCGCGAGCAAGCCCGCTCCCACAAGGGGATGGCGTGCTAATCCGAAAGCTCTGGACGATATTGGGGCCGCTGCCCGCGCCCCCAATATCAGGCGATTGGGGCTTGATGGATTAACACTTCACCCCTGTGGGAGCGGGCTTGCTCGCGAATGCAATCTGTCAATCGATATCAGCGGGACTGACACACCGCTTTCGCGAGCAAGCCCGCTCCCACAAGGGGATGGCGTGCTAATC
>NZ_JAJSLU010000017.1:0-41784 GCF_023063025.1 Pseudomonas sp. YL2
CTCTTTTTCTCCGCTTTCGACCGAGAAGATCGAACCGTCAAAAGAGCCAAACATCACCGCTCTTTCAACTCGTTCCAGGCTTCGATGAACTGAAGCAAGCCGCTGCCGAAAACTGCATAACTCGTTGAATCTCAAGGAGTTTTCCGTTTCGACTGCGCCGGAAGTGGGGCGAATTATAGACCTCTTGAATCTGCCGTCAACCGTTAATTTCAGTTTTATTGCAAAACCTGCTTTTTAGCCAATAAACGCGGGATTCGACGGGCAACGGAAGGCACACGCAGCAGTAAAAGCAATGCACCTATAAAGGCATAGATCGCCCACTCCTTGAGATCAGCACGCACGATCCACAACATATGCAGTAATCCCAGCCCCAGAATCACGTAGACCACCCGATGCAGTTTCTTCCAGCGCACACCCAAGCGGCGCTGGCTGTAGCGATTGGACGTAACCGCCAACGCCAACAGACCAAGGAAACCCAGCGCCCCCACAATAATGTACGGCCGCTTACGCAACTCCACGCCCAACTGTGACCAGTCGAAGCCGAGGATAAACGCCATATAGCTGAACAAATGCAGACCCACATAGGCAAAACACCAAAGTCCCAACTGACGGCGCACAGCAACCCAGCCCGCCCACCCCGTCAATTTCTGCAGCGGCGTCATGCTCAAAGTGATCAGCAGCAATACCAGCGTCCCCAGCCCCAATCGATCAACCAGGACTTTGCCAGGATCCGGCCCGAGCAAATCGGCGAACGCCTGATAAAACCAAAGCAATGGCCAGATCGCCGCCGCAATGAACACGCCTACACGCCAGAACGGATATCGCATCAGTAGTTCTTCCGCAGATCGAGCCCTGTATATAAAGAAGCGACTTCATCCGCATAGCCGTTGAACATCTGTGTATCACGCACATTCGGCTTGAACAGACTGTTCGGCAGACGCCGCTCCCGTGCCTGAGTCCAGCGCGGGTGATCAACCGTCGGATTCACGTTGGCATAAAACCCGTACTCATCTGCCGCGATGCTCTGCCAGGTAGTTTTCGGTTGCTCGCTGACCAGACTGATCCGCACAATGGACTTCACACTCTTGAAGCCGTACTTCCACGGCACTACCAGGCGCAGCGGCGCACCGTTCTGATTCGGCAACTCACGGCCATACATGCCAACCGCCAGAATCGCCAGCGGACTCATCGCCTCGTCCAGGCGCAAGCCTTCTACATATGGCCAGTCGATCAGGGCGAAACCTGAGCGCTGACCCGGCATGCTTTTGGGATCCTGCAGAGTCTCAAAGCGAATGTACTTGGCGTTGGAGGTGGGTTCGACCTGTTTGAGCAGCGCAGAAATCGGAAAGCCAATCCACGGGATGACCATCGACCACGCCTCAACACAGCGAAGGCGATAGATACGCTCCTCCAACTGGTACGGCTTCATGAAGTCTTCCAGCTCGTAACGCCCTGGCTTACCCACCTCCCCGTCCACGACCACGCTCCACGGCTCGGTTTTCAGCGAACCGGCATTGGCCGCCGGATCACCCTTGTCGGTGCCGAACTCATAGAAGTTGTTGTAATGGGTCGCGTCTTTATAAGGC
Source organism: Pseudomonas sp. YL2 (assembly GCF_023063025.1). Classification (NCBI taxonomy): domain Bacteria; kingdom Pseudomonadati; phylum Pseudomonadota; class Gammaproteobacteria; order Pseudomonadales; family Pseudomonadaceae; genus Pseudomonas; species Pseudomonas sp. YL2. The sequence continues at coordinate 1,587 of NZ_JAJSLU010000017.1, forward strand.
GTGATCGCCTCATCCTTGACGTTGACGGCGCCCCACTTGGTAGAAGGGAGCTTCTCAGCAAACCAGGCAGGCGCCTTGCCCGGCTCGACATCGGCATAACGCGCCGCATCCCCGGCACTGGCCCAACGCGGCAGGCTGCTCACGGCGATACCGGCAGCGGTAGCTCCGAGCAATTGGCGACGAGAAAGATAAATGGATTCAGGCGTGACATCCGACTCATGGCAGTCGGACGCTTTGGGGATTTTGATCAGCATGGCAACTCCGCAGCTTTGGAGGACAGATGCACCCATAGACTGCGGAGTATGCGGGAAATTACATCATTCGGCGTTTTTGTGACGACGAAGACGCAACAGGTATTGCACAGGGCCGGAAGCGGCGTAACCGAGGAACACCAGCAGTAGAATTCGCGGTGGATCGCTGAACACCACGGCGAACACCAGCACCACGGCGAGGATCGCCACGAACGGCACGCGCCCCTTCAAGTCCAGCTCCTTGAAGCTGTTGTACTTGATGTTGCTGACCATCAGCATGCCGGCAGCCGCCACCATCAAGGCGACCAGGAACGACATCTTCGAACCCTGAATGCCGTAATCGCTGAACGCCCAGACGATTCCCGCGACCACGCCGGCAGCTGCCGGGCTGGCCAGACCAATGAAATAGCGCTTGTCCGCAGTTCCGACCTGGGTATTGAAACGCGCCAGACGCAATGCCGCGCCGGCGACATAGATGAAGGCAACCATCCAGCCGACCTTGCCCATGTCACCCAATGCCCAGCCAAAGGCCAATAGCGCCGGTGCGACACCAAAAGCGACCATGTCGGACAGCGAGTCATATTCGGCGCCGAAGGCACTTTGCGTATTGGTCATGCGCGCTACGCGACCATCGAGACCGTCGAGCACCATGGCTACAAAGATTGCGATCGCGGCAAAGGCGAAATACTTGCTCGCATTCGCAGAGTCCCCGGCGCTCAAGGCAGCCTGGGCACTCATCGAGTTGATGATGGAATAAAACCCTGCGAACAGGTTCGCAGTGGTGAACAGATTCGGCAGCAGATAGATACCACGATGCCGGACTTTACGACCTTCTGCGTCGTGCCCTTCCTCGACATGTTCATCGATGGGCAGCAGGCTTTCGGCGTCAGAAGCCTGGTTCGGCTCTTCGGGACGTTCGCTCATGGACATTACCTTGCAACGGTTTGGAAAGTTTCGACAGGTGCCTGTGACGACGGTTCGGCCACAAACGATGCAGCTTTATACCAGAACCATCGGTTTCAAACGAAAAAACGCGGCCGAGGCCGCGTTTTTCGTACAAGAATGACGACTTAGTTTTTGGCTTTGTCGACGATCTTGTTGGCACCGATCCACGGCATCATGGAGCGCAGTTGCTCGCCGATGATTTCGATACCGTGAGCGGCGTTGTTACGACGCTTGGCGGTCATCGAAGGGTAGCCGGTAGCGCCTTCGCTGATGAACATTTTGGCGTATTCGCCGTCCTGAATACGTTTCAGGGCATTGCGCATGGCCTGACGGGATTCGGCGTTGATCACTTCCGGACCGGTCACGTACTCGCCGTATTCAGCGTTGTTGGAGATCGAGTAGTTCATGTTGGCGATACCGCCTTCGTACATGAGGTCTACGATCAGCTTCAGTTCGTGCAGGCACTCGAAGTAGGCCATTTCCGGCGCATAGCCAGCTTCAACCAGAGTTTCGAAACCGGCTTTCACCAGCTCAACGGTACCGCCGCACAGTACGGCTTGTTCGCCGAACAGGTCGGTTTCGGTCTCGTCCTTGAAGGTAGTTTCGATGATGCCGGTACGACCGCCACCCACGCCAGCTGCGTAGGACAGTGCAACGTTTTTGGCGTTGCCCGAAGCGTCCTGGTAGATCGCAATCAGGTCAGGGATACCGCCGCCCTTCACGAACTCGGAACGCACGGTGTGACCCGGGGCTTTCGGCGCGATCATGATCACGTCGAGGTCGGCACGCGGAACAACCTGGTTGTAGTGGATCGCGAAGCCGTGGGAGAAGGCCAGGGTGGCACCTTTCTTGATGTTCGGCTCGATTTCGTTCTTGTACAGCTGGGACTGGAATTCGTCCGGGGTCAGGATCATGACCAGGTCGGCACCGGCAACAGCGGCGGCCACGTCGGTCACTTTCAGGCCGTGAGCTTCGGCTTTGGCAACGGTAGCCGAACCCTTACGCAGACCGACGGTTACGTCGACACCGGAGTCTTTCAGGTTGCACGCTTGGGCGTGGCCCTGGGAACCGTAACCGATGATGGCAACTTTCTTGCCCTGGATGATCGACAGGTCGCAGTCTTTATCGTAGAAAACTTTCATGAATTTCCCCTATATATCCAGGCCGTTCAGGCCATTCGCTAATTTGGTTTAGATGCTGAGTACTTTGTCGCCGCGGGCAATGCCGGTCACGCCGCTACGGACGGTTTCCAGAATCGATGCGGTGCCGATGGACTGAATGAAGCTGTCGAGCTTGTCGCTGGTACCGGTCAGTTGAACGGTATACACGCTGGCGCTGACGTCGACGATCTGTCCACGGTAAATATCGGTGGTGCGTTTGATCTCGGCGCGCTGGGCGCCAGTGGCCTTGACCTTGACCAGCATCAGCTCGCGCTCGATGTGAGCGCTTTCCGACAGGTCCACCAGCTTGACCACTTCGATCAGCTTGTTCAGGTTTTTGGTGATCTGCTCGATGATTTCATCGTGGCCAACAGTGGTCAGCGTCAGACGCGACAGAGTCGGGTCTTCGGTTGGCGCCACCGTCAGGCTTTCAATGTTGTAGTTGCGCTGCGAGAACAGGCCGACTACGCGAGACAAAGCGCCGGGTTCGTTTTCCAGAAGCAGGGAAATAATGTGCCGCATGATTAAGTACGCTCCGTCTTGCTCAGCCACATATCGCGCATGGAGCCGTCTTTGATCTGCATCGGATAGACGTGCTCGCTGGTATCGACCGAAATATCGATCACCACCAGACGATCTTTCATGGCGAACGCCTCTTCCATCTTCGACTTCAAGTCTTTCGAATCGGTGATGCGCACGCCGACGTGACCGTAGGCTTCAGCCAGTTTGACGAAGTCAGGCAGCGACTCCATATAAGAGTGCGAGTGACGGCTGCCATAGCTCATGTCCTGCCACTGACGAACCATCCCCAGAACACCGTTGTTCAGGATGACGATTTTCACCGGCAAGCCATATTGCAGGCAGGTCGACAGCTCCTGGATGTTCATCTGGATGCTGCCTTCACCGGTGACGCAGGCAACGTCGTCATCCGGGAAGCTCAACTTGATGCCCATTGCCGCCGGGAAACCGAAGCCCATGGTGCCCAGACCACCGGAGTTGATCCAGCGGTTAGGCTTGTTGAACTTGTAGTACTGCGCAGCGAACATCTGGTGCTGGCCCACGTCGGAAGTGATGAAGGCATCGCCCTTGGTCACTTCGCACAGGGTCTCGATCACGGTCTGCGGCTTGATCAGGCTGCCGTCGCCCTTTTCATAAGGGAACAGGCCGCGATCACCGCGCCACTCATCGACTTGCTTCCACCAACTGGCGACGGACTCCTTGTTCGGGGTCTCGCCGATTTCCTTGAGGATCGCGACCATTTCGGTCAGGACGCTCTCCACCGGGCCAACGATTGGCACGTCGGCCTTGATGGTCTTGGAGATCGAAGCCGGGTCGATGTCGATGTGGATGATCTTGGCGTTCGGGCAGAACTTCGCCGCGCCGTTGATTACACGGTCATCGAAACGTGCGCCGACAGCCAGGATCACGTCGGCATGGTGCATCGCCAGGTTGGCGGTGTAGCTGCCGTGCATGCCGAGCATGCCGATGAACTGCCGGTCGGTACCCGGGAAGCCACCCAGGCCCATCAAGGTGTTGGTCACTGGCAGGTTGAGCATTTTCGCCAGTTCGGTCAGCGGTGCGGAACCGTTGCCGAGGATCACGCCGCCACCGGAATAAAGCACTGGGCGTTTGGCCGCCAGGAGCATTTCTGCCGCTTTGCGGATCTGCCCGGAGTGGCCGCGAACGGCCGGGCTGTAGGAACGCAGCTTGGCTTTTTTCGGGAAGACGTATTCGAACTTCTCGGCCGGGTTGGTCATGTCTTTCGGGATATCGACCACGACCGGGCCCGGACGACCGGATTGCGCCAGGTAGAACGCTTTCTTCATGACTTCCGGGATTTCCGAGGCGTGCTTGATCATGAAACTGTGCTTCACGATCGGCCGGGAGATACCGATCATGTCGGTTTCCTGGAACGCGTCGGTGCCGACCATGGTGCTTGGCACCTGACCGGAAATGATCACCATTGGAATCGAATCCATATAGGCGGTGGCGATACCGGTGATGGCGTTTGTGGCGCCAGGACCTGATGTCACCAATACCACGCCGGCTTTACCGGTGGCACGGGCATAGCCGTCAGCCATATGGGTAGCCGCTTGTTCGTGACGAACCAGGATGTGGGTCACTTCCGGTTCTTTGAACAGGGCATCGTAAACATGAAGAAGAGCACCACCCGGGTACCCGTAGATATATTTGACGCCTTCGTCACGCAAGAAGCGGACGAGCATCTCACCGCCAGATAAAAGCTCCACGTTGTTCACCTCTAAAACGCCAGAATACCGTCCACACAAAAGGGGCGGGTCTTAATAGGTTTACTTCTCGGCAGAGCATGAGCGACGGTGGTCGCCGACTACGTCAGCACTGACTGAGCAAGTATTGGGATCGTCCCAAGTGTTGCGGGCCTTTCCCACCCAGCGCGAGGTAACGCGTTGCGGGTGTAACAGGTCGACGCGGATATGCGCCTCATGATCTACCGAGTGGGTCTGCTTCTGGCAGTCCCTCTACAGCGGACTTTGGATTCTTCTGTTTCGCCCTCTCCAAGTCAAGCCGTCAATGTGCTTAATTGTGGGTAAGCACATGAGAACGCAAGAAAAAACCTGAAAACAGCTACTCTGTTAGCGTCAATTGCGCAATTTTGCCAAGGAATCAGCATGCGAACGCTTCTGTTAACTCTGCTGATCGGCCTCAGCCCATGGTGCTCGGCTGCTCAGATCTACAAATGGGTCGATGCCCAAGGCGTCACGCACTTCGATGCGCAGCCACCGCAAGGTCTGCCGGCGACGACCGTGCAGACGCCCTCCTCGCCCCCACCGAAACCTGCCGCCATGCCTGGCAGCGGTGCACTGGGCGATCAGAAAGCCATCGACGACAAGGTGAAGAAACAGGTGAGCCAGCAGCAGGCGCAGCTCAAGGCATTTTGCGAACAGGCACGGACGAACCTGGCGCAATTGCAGAACAATCCGCGGTTGAGGGAGGAAGTGGAAGGACAATTAAGGCGGCTGGATGATGCGCAGCGTCAGGAGCGCATTGTCGAAGCGCAGAAGCAGATTGCGCAGAACTGCGAATAGTCACCTGTAGTAGCTGCCGCAGGCTCGGGCCGCGATCGGACGATCTTTTGATCTTGCTTCCAAGAGCAGATCAAAAGATCGCAGCCTGCGGCAGCTCCTACAGGGAGATCGGCACTAGCGCGAGGCGGTAATCAGCAGGTCGAACTCTTTGAGCAGCACCTGCAGCTGTCGATCCTTGCCCTGCAGATTACGCTGGGCAAAGACCATTTCGGCCATTTCCTGAATGCCCGAGGCATTGGGCAACGGCAGATCCTGCTCAAGGATCATCTTCATCCGTGGCAGGAAGATCCACTGCAGCCATTGCTCGAAATCCAGCGTGTCGACCGAAAACGGCTCCACACTGCTCAAAGCCTCGGGGGACGGCTGGACCTCGTCCCACCAACCCTGCGCGCGCAGTTCACGCTCGATCAGCAGCAACTGATCGGCGATTTTCGGGAAACGGGAATCCATCACAGCGAAACCTTGGCCTTCTGACGAGCCAGCGCTGCGCCGGCGGAATCGCCTTGTTTCTCACGGGACTGCGCGATGATCTCCCACAGGTTGGCCTGCAAGTCCGGACGACCGTTGGCCATGGTCAGTGCACGACGGGCGAACTGCTCGGCCTGCGGCGCGTCGCCTTGAGCCATGCGTACTTGCGCCAGACGATAGAGCACTTGCGGTTCACGCGGGGCAACGCGTTGAGCACGCTCCAGGCTGGAAGACGCACCGTTGAGGTCCCCACCGGCCTGCTGCTGTTGCGCAGTGGTCAGCAAGGCGAGCACCGGGCCATCGAGCTGTTCGTCCGCCGACAGACCACCGCCACTGCTGGCCGAAGGAATCCCGCTTGGCGTCGAAGGCATGCTGTAGCTGCCGGAGTTGATCGGTGCCGACTCGACCGGCGACGGGTTGTACGGCCCTGCGGTGATTCCGCCGGAGGCCGGGCCCGGCACGATCGGCGAGGAGCTGATCGGCGCCGATGTTGTGGCGCCACCACCCGGCACCATCACCACCACGCCGGTATCGCCTTGCGGGATGGCCTGGGATTGCGCCTGGCCCTGGACTGGGCGCGTGACCGTCGTCTTGCGGAAACTGCCGTTGGCCGACAGCCGTTCGCTATTGGACACGGCCGTGCCGGAATCCACCACCGGGATCGAACCACGCTGTACGGTAGAGCAGCCACTGAGCAAAGCCACGGCAGTCACCGCTGGAATCAACCACTTGTTCACTTGAAACCCTCTTTGCTTAATTCATCCAGCCCTTGACCCAATCCATCACCGACTCCGGCGAGGCAGGCGTTTCGCTTGCACACGCGGCGCCGGGTGGCGGTTCGCTGCCGCGAATATACGGCATCTGCACCGCCCCCGGACAGTTGGCATCGGAGCCTTGCCCGGTACGCGAATCGACCCACGCCTGCACAATGTTGTCCGGCTGCGGCATGTCCAGCGGCAGCGGATCGGCCTTGCGCATGAAACTGGTCCAGACCTGCAATGCACCGGTCGCCCCGGTGAACGGGGTCTTGCCGTTGTCGTCGCGACCCAGCCAGACCACCGCCAGCAGATCCTGACTGAAACCGGCGAACCAGCTGTCACGCGAATCGTTACTGGTACCGGTCTTGCCGGCCAGCGTCAGGGTCTTGGGCAGCACGTTGTAAACCGAGCTGCCGGTGCCTTCACGCATCACCCGCTGCATGGCGTTCTGGATCAGGTAGATGGACGCCGGATCGAAACGCTGCTCGATCTGGAACGGATAACGCTTGAGTGGTTCGCCCTCGGCGGTCAGCACACTGCGAATCCCGCGCATCGGTGTATTGAAACCACCGTTGGCGAGGGTCTGATACATGGTCGCCACTTCGATCGGGGTCATACCGCCAGCACCCAGCAACATCGACGGGAACGCCGGGAATTCCCGGGTCACGCCCAGACGCGCAAGGGTCTTGAGCACATTCGGCACACCGACTTCCAGACCCAGGCGCGAGGTCGACAGGTTGTACGAATGCGCCAGCCCTTGATAGAGGAAGACTGTGCCGTGGGAGCGACGGTCGTAGTTCTGTGGCTTCCACACCTGGCCGTCCGCGCCTTTGATCGACAGCGGATCATCCGACAGCCAACTGGTCAGCGTGTAACGGCTCGGTTTTTCCAGTGCGGTCAGATACACCGCTGGCTTGACCAGGGAACCGATCGGCCGCACGGCGTCCAGCGCCCGGTTGAAACCGGCGTAACTGGCCTGACGGCTACCGATCATCGCCTGCACTTCGCCGGTTTCCGGGTTGGTCACGACCATCGCCGCTTCCACGTCATCGGAGCCCTTGCGTCCAGCCAGCCGTTTGAAGGTGTCATTCACCGACGCTTCGGCCTTCATCTGCAGAATCGGGTCGAAACTGGTGAAGATCCGCAAGCCTTCTTCGGTCAAGTCCTCGTCGCGATAGTCTTCGCGCAACTGGCGTTTGACCAGATCGATAAAGCCCGGGAACGAGCTGTCGGCAAGCTTGCCGCGCGTGGTCACACCCAGTGGCATTTTCTTCGCCGCTTCGACCTGTTCGGCAGTCGCCACGCCTTGCTGCTCAAGCACGTCGAGCACCAGGTTACGCCGTTCCAGCGCACGCTCGGGATTGCGGCGCGGGTTGTAATAGGACGGGCCCTTGACCATGCCGACCAGCAGCGCGACCTGATGCAGCTTCAGCTCGGACAGTGGCTGACCAAAGAAGAACTGGCTGGCCAGACCAAAACCGTGCACGGCACGCTGACCATCCTGGCCGACAAAGACTTCATTGAGGTAGGCCTCAAGAATTTCCTTTTTGTCGTAGTGCAGTTCCAGCAGCATCGCCATCATCGCTTCGGTGAGCTTGCGGCTCAGGCTGCGCTCGTTGGTCAGGTAGAAGTTCTTCACCAGTTGCTGGGTCAGCGTACTGCCGCCCTGGGTCATCTTGCCGCCAGAGGTGTTGACCCAGATGGCCCGGGCAATCGACTTCGGCGACACGCCCCAGTGGCTGTAATAGTCGCGGTCTTCCACTGCTACCAGGGTTTCCAGCAGGTACGGTGGCACCTGATCGAGCTTGATCAGGATGCGGTCTTCAAGGTTTTTCGGGTAAATGCCGCCGATCATCAGCGGCTCGAGCCGCACCACGGACAATTTTCCGCCATTGAGCCCGGAGAGCTCGGCCACATAGTCGCCAGAGAAACGCACGCGTACTGGCTGGGCTTTTTCCAGGCCTTCATAGAACTGGAAGCCGCGGGTATTCAGATCAACGGTATTGCCGTTGACGGCGGCAGCGCCGGGGCCATTGCTCACGGCTTCGCGGCGATAGCCCAAGGCATCGAGCTCGGTGAGGAAATCTTCCTTGCTCAGCTTTTGTCCGACGAACAGCTCAAGCGGACGCGCGTATACCTTGGCCGGGATGGTCCAGCGCTTGCCGGAGAACTTCTCCTGCACCACGGCATCGAGGTAAACGGCGAAGCCGGCCAGCACCACAAGGCCGACCAGGCTGAGTTTAATGGCCCAGCTCAACCACGGGCTGAGGCCCTTGGAGACTGGTTTTTTCTTGGTACGGGGGGATCGAGTTCGAGTCATGGCGGCGGATTATACGCACTTTATTCATACTCAACAGGAGCGCTCCGAGGTTTGCGTCAGGCTGGCGAGCGGCCATAATGGCGACCTCGAATTTCCCAGTCTCTGAAGGATCGCCCGTGAGCCAGTCCCTGATCGCTGCCCTGCAAAACCCGGCCCTCTACCCGCACCCCGTCGAAGGGTTCCAGGTCATCGAAACCCATATCTCGTGGGTGATCCTCACCGGCCCGTTTGCTTATAAAGTGAAGAAGCCAGTGAATTTCGGCTTCCTTGACTTCACCGGCCTCGAATCCCGCGCACATTTCTGCGCTGAAGAACTGCGTCTGAACCAACGTCTGACCGATGATTTGTATCTGGACGTGTTGCCAGTGACCGGCAGCGTTGATGCGCCACAACTGGGTGGCGACGGCCCGGTGATCGAATATGTGCTGAAGATGCGTCAATTCCCGCAGACCGGCCTGCTCAGCACCCTGCAGGCCAACGGTGAGCTGACCACCCAGCACATTGATGAAATGGCCGAGCAGATCGCCAAATTCCACCTCAGTGCGCCAAAAGTCCCGGCCGACCACGAGGCCGGTACCCCGGACAGCGTGATGGCCCCGGTGCGCCAGAACTTCGAGCAGATCCTGCCGTTCCTCAGCGACAAAAACGATCTGCTGCAACTCGAAGCCCTGCAAGCCTGGGCCGAAAGCAGCTTCGATCGTCTCAAGGCACTGTTCAGCCAGCGCAAGGCCGAGGGTTTCACTCGCGAATGCCACGGTGACATTCACCTGGGCAACGCGACTGTCATCAATGGCAAAGTGGTGATCTTCGACTGCATCGAGTTCAACGAACCGTTCCGCTTCACTGACGTCTGGGCCGACACCGGTTTCCTGGCGATGGACCTAGAAGACCGTGGCCTGAAATCCCTCGCCCGCCGCTTCATCAGCCAGTACCTGGAGCTGACCGGCGACTATCAAGGCCTGGAAGTGCTGAACTTCTATAAAGCCTACCGCGCACTGGTTCGCGCCAAAGTCGCGCTGTTCAGCATGCCGGCGGATGCCACCCCGGTGCAGCGCGCAACCACCCTGCGCCAGTACCGCAACTACGCCAACCTGGCAGAAAGCTACAGCACCATCCCATCGCGCTTCATGGCCATCACCCACGGCGTATCGGCTGTCGGCAAGAGCCACGTGGCGATGCGTCTGGTCGAAGCGCTGGGCGCGATTCGCCTGCGTTCCGATGTCGAGCGCAAGCGCCTGTTCGGCGAGCAGACCGTAGCCAACGACGTGCAGGCGGGGATTTACAGCGCCGACGCCAGCGTTGCCACCTATGCCCGCCTGCATGAGATTGCCGGAGTGATCCTGCACGCCGGTTTCCCGGTGGTGATCGATGCGACCTACCTCAAGCGCGAGCAACGCGACAACGCCGCTCAGGTGGCCGAAGCCACCGGCACGCCGTTCCTGATCCTCGACTGCAACGCGCCTCAGGCGGTGATCGAAAGCTGGCTGGCGATTCGTCAGGCTGACAAGAAGGACCCTTCCGACGCCACGCTGGCCGTGATCGAGGCCCAGCAGGCCAGCCGCGAGGCGCTGACGCCAGAAGAGATTCTGCGCAGCAAACGCGTGCAGACCAATGAAAGCGGGACCCTCGACACCGTAGTCGCACAGATCCGTCAGCGTCTGCCAGGCCTGTAAGAAACTATTTCGGCCGTGAAGCCCTCGCTTGCTTCACGGCCGTCAAATAGTGGCACTATACTGGCGTCATAAAACCAACAGGTGATGTGACATGAGCCAGCCGAAACTTCTCGACACCCCGCTTTTTGCCTTGCTGCACAAAGACGACATCACAGGCTTCAACAAGGAACGCCCGAACGACGGCCCGATCGACATGGTTGGTGGCGACTTTCGTGGTCTCGACTTGCGTGAACTGAACGCCGATGGCGTGGATTTCCGGGACGCGTACTTTCGTTCTGCCGATTTGCGTGGCATCGACTTCCGTAATGCATCACTCGAAGGCGCGAGCCTGGCGCATGCACAGATTTCCGGAGCGTACTTCCCGCCAGAGCTGAGTGCTGACGAGATTTTGATGTCGATGAATTTTGGTACACGGTTGCGTTATCGCACACGCTGAGCACCATCGGCAGCCCCTGACACAACACCCTCCCCTTGTAGGAGTGAGCCTGCTCGCGATAGCCGACTGACATTCAAAATGGATGTCGGCTGTTACGCCGCTATCGCGAGCAGGCTCACTCCTACAGTTGTATGCGTCACACTCCTTACTATTGCATTCGCCAGATCTCATCGCCTTTCTTAGAAGCGTTTGCGTCTAATCCGACCAAACAACCACGCTTTTCCTACTGATGGCTACACTCCTGAGAAGATCGCCCACGCACCATTCGGCCGTCGCAAGGAGGCTTGATGAATGATGAACTGCAACACCTGAAGAATCTTGGCAAGACGTCGGCGCAATGGCTGCATGCCGTGGGCATCCACAGCGCCTCGGACTTGCGTCGCCTGGGGGCGGTGGACGCCTATCGGGCCGTGCGTACCCGCGGGTTTCGCGCATCAAAGGTGTTGTTGTACGCGATCGAAGGGGCGCTGATGGATGTGCACTGGAACGACATCCCGGCCGAACGCAAAGACGCCTTGAACAAGCAGCTCGAAGCCATCTCCTCGCGTCACAAGAACTGAACAGGCGCTGACGGCCATGTATCTGCTCGGGGAACAATCGGCACCGGTCGATGCACTGATCAATCGCTTGCAGAGCTTGCCCGCGCGTTGGCTGGAAGGCCTTGCGCCGTGCGGGCCAGCCTTTGAGCCAGAAATCTCTGACAACCTGATGGAGCAGCTCCCACACGATCAGCTGTTTCTGCTGACAGAAGGCGTAATCAACGGCTACATCGGTGGCCGTGCGCTGTTTTACTGGCAGGAAGGCGATCTGATCGGTCTGCAGCAAGGTGACGCCTGGGCCGATTGCCGACTGCGCAGCGACGGACCATCGCGCTTGTTGCCCTATCGGCGAACCGATCTGTTCCAGCATTTTTATGCCGAACCGGATCGGGCCGAGCAATGGCTTGAGTATCTGCTGGGGCAGATGGCGCTGCTGGCTCACGCGGTGGCCGAACTGAAGCCACGGGAGTTTCGCAGCACCAATGGCTTCAAACGGGTCGAAAGCGGTGAGGTGTTGATCCAGCAGGGCGATGCCGCTGATCACGTCTTCGTGATCATCGAGGGGCATGCCGAAGCGTTTGTTGATGGGCACAAGGTCGGCGAAGTGCCCAAGGACGAGATTTTCGGCGCCATGGCGGTGTTCACCGGTGAACCGCGCAATGCCACTGTCATCGCTCGCGAGCCAAGTACGGTGATGCTGATTCCAGGCGAACAGTTTCTGAGCATGACCCGCAACAATCCGAAGATCGCGCACAGCCTGATTGAGAGCATGGCCCGCCGCATCGGCCAGCTCAACCAGCAGATCACGCAACTGAGCGCGGTGAAAGCTGCGCGTTAAGTCCCTTGTTTCCGGGACATTCCGGCCATTTGCACGACTAAATCAAGCAAATGGAAAAACAGTGGTTGACTCGCTAATGAGAATCGCTATGATTATCACAACTGGTCGCGAGATCAGTCGATATTCTGAAAAGCCCTTGGTTCGGACTCTCAGATTATCTCCTCATCAGGCTAATCACGGTTATTTGACCCGGTTTTTACCGGGTCTTTTTTTGCCTGTGGAAAAGTCATTGGCCAAATTGTTTGCGCATCTGTGCGCAGTAATCCTGCGCGGGCGTGGCCGGGGTGTACCAGACGTAATCGGCCATCGCCGCAGTCACCTCGGCGCCCTGCTCGGCCAGCATCAGCACCGTTGGCGCTTGGGCTGCGCCCAAATCCAGAACATGCAGCGGCACGCCAACATCCTTGCGCGCATGCCAGGCACCCGCCAACAGTAACGCTGGCGTCGGCGCAGCCATCAAGCGTTCGGCCATACGCCGATCCCGCTGTTGTTGAACAGCAAGCATCGCCGGCATCTGTGATTTGGGCAGCAAGCCGCAATGTGAGTCGCTGATCTGTTCGAGCAGCGTGGCTTTCACCAATGCCGCATTGCTGCGAACACCGCTCAGGGCGGGCGACTGGCGATAGACAGCGCGGATTTCGCCGTCATCCAGATTGGCCGCCAACAGCGGATAGGGTTGCGTGAGGGCGAACCGAACGATCGGTCCATAAAGATTCCAGTCCCAGCCATCCTGCCAGGCCAGTGCGGCGGCAAGATCGCTGGGCGGCGTTGCCGCATGACGAACCTGATCAACCTTCGGCTGTTGGTCCGGCGTGAGCATCTCCAAAAGCAGGCTGCCTTGGGGCCGCTGCTCACCCAGCGCCTGCATCAGCCATAACTGCACAGCGTGATGATCGGCGTTGTCATGTTGCTCGCCAATGATCAGCTGTTGCGGCTTGGCCAGACGCGCCAGCAGTTCCTGCGCCGTCAACACCTGGCCGCTGTGCAGATCGCGTATCTCACCACTGACTGGTGGTGGCGCAGCAACATGCTGACACCCCGTCAGCCACAACACCGCTAACAACCAGATCCCGCGCATACCATCACCTCGATGAGAAATCAGCGGGCGATGATCAGCGGATGCCCACGCTCCGGGTGCGGCTGCACCAATACTTCGAGACCGAACACGGCTTTGAGCGCGTCCGGTCGCAAGACCTGCTGCGGTGTACCCAGCGCCACCGGGCGCCCGCCCTCAAGCAGCAACACCCGGTCACAATAGCGCGCCGCCAGATTCAGATCATGCAGGATGACCAGCACTGCCGCGCCACGGTCGGCAAATTCACGCACCGCTTGCAGCGTCGTATGCTGATGCAGTGGATCAAGCATCGAGGTCGGCTCATCCAGCAACAGCGTTTGCCCGGCCTGCCCCGGCCATAACTGCGCCAGCACCCGCGCCAGATGCACGCGCTGGCGCTCGCCACCCGACAATGCCAGATAACTGCGCCCGCTCAGATGCCCGGCATCCGCAGCGGCCAGCGCTGCCGCAACGATCTCGTCGTCGCGCGCCCGACCGCTCTGATAAGGCAGACGGCCCATGCCGACCACTTCTTCCACGCGAAAGGCAAAATCCAGCGTCGACACCTGCGGCAACACCGCCAGGCGCTGGGCACGTTGCGTACCTGTCCAGTGATTCAGCGCCTTGTCGTCGAGCAACACCTCACCGTCACTGGCCGTCAGCTCACCGCACAAGGCACCGAGCAAGGTGCTTTTGCCGGCACCGTTCGGTCCGAGCACACCCAACACCTCACCGGGTTCAAGCTGGAGGGTGACGTCGCTGAGGACGGTCTTGCGTCCGCGACGGATGTGCAGATTGTGCGCACGCAGCATCAGGCACGACCTCGCAGCAACAGGTAGAGGAAGAACGGCGCGCCGATAAACGCCGTGACGATACCGATCGGCAACTCCGCCGGCGCCAGCGCCAACCGCGCCACCAGATCCGCCAGCAACAACAGGCTCGCCCCCGCCAGTACCGACGCTGGCAGCAACACCCGGTGATCGGGCCCGGCCAATAAACGCACCAGATGCGGCACCACCAGCCCAACGAAACCGATCATCCCGGCTGCCGCTACCGCCGCGCCAACACCCAACGCCGTGCAGAACACCAATTCACGTTTGAGCCGCTCGACATCGATCCCCAGATGCCCCGCCTCGGATTCACCGAGCAACAACGCATTCAGCGCCTTGGCACGCCGCGGCAACCACAACGCGACGCCAGTGCTGATAATCAGCAACGGCCACAAACGCGCGTAACTGGCGCCATTGAGGCTGCCCAGATTCCAGAAAGTCAGCGTACGCAAAGTCGCGTCATCCGCCAGATAGGTGAACAGACCCACCGCCGAGCTTGCCAATGCCGTCAGGGCGATCCCGGCCAGCAGCATGGTCGCGACGTTAGTCTGGCCGTTGCGCCGACCGAGCCGATAGACCAGCGCCGTCACCCCCAGTCCACCGAGAAACGCGCACGCCGACAACAGGTACGGCCCGAACCACTCCGGCAAACCGCCAAAAAATGACCCGCCGACAATCGCCACCGCCGCACCCAGCGCTGCCCCACTGGAAACCCCGACCAACCCGGGATCGGCCAGCGGATTGCGAAACAAGCCCTGCATCGCCACACCCGACAGTGCCAGCACACCGCCGACGGCCAGACCGAGCAAGGTGCGCGGCAGACGGATCTGCCCGAGGATCAGCTCGGCCTGCTCCAGACCGTCCGGCGCCAACGGCACACCGACCATGCGCAATGCGGCGCGTAACGTATCGAACAGCGGCAGGCTCACCGGCCCCAGCGCCAACGACAGCCAGATGGCCAGCAAACACAGGAGCGTCAGGCCGATAAACAGGCTTCGTGGTTTGACCAGTACGGTCATTGGCCGCTCGCGGTCGGGTAGAAGCCGTCAGACAAATTCTTCAGTGCCGCCGGTAAACGCGGCCCGAGCCCGCCGACCAGCAGCGTCGGATCCAGCTCCAGCACCCGTCCGGCCTTGGCCGCGCGGCTTGAATTGAGAATGGGGTTTTCCTTGAACAATGCCGCTTTTGCCGCCTCGCCGCTCAACGCGCGATCAGCAAACACCAGCACCTCAGGATCGAGCCCGGCCAGCGACTCCACGGAGAACGGTTTGTAACCGGTATGCGTCGCCAGGTTATGTCCCCCGGCCCGTTGCAGCAGCCAGTCGGCGGCAGTGTCCTTGCCGGCAATCAAAGGTTTGCCGCCGGCATGCCCGATCAGCACTAGCACACCGGGCGCTTTATGCCTGGTCTGCAACTCAGCGACTCGCGCTTTCTGCTCGGTAAGCTGCTGTTGATAACTTTCCAGCAACCGAGTCGCCTGCGCTTGCGCGCCCAGCAACTGTCCGAGATGCGTAACGTTTTTTTCCAGGGTCGGCAGATCCGGCTGCGCCGAGAACAGTTCGACCTGCACCTTGGCGCTCTTCACCTGAGCAATAACCGGTGGCGGGCCCATTTCTTCGGTGCCAATGAGGATGTCCGGGCGCAGACTGAGAATGCCTTCTGCCGAGAGACTGCGTTGATAGCCGATGCTGGGCAGCTTCTTCAGCGATTGCGGATGCTGGCTGGTGGTGTCGACGCCGACCAGTTTAGATTCGCCACCCAATGCACTCACCCACTCCGAAAGCGCCCCACCGGCGCTGACCCAACGTTGTGGCAAATCGGCAGCTGTCGCCTGAAGGCTGGCGAGCAGTCCGACACACAGCACGGCAACGCGGGTAATCAGGCGCATACGCAGCTTTCCTTGAAAAGTTTTCCCGGGCAGCGAACCGGCGGGCCAAGTATCCTTGACCGCGGTTGCGCGCAGTGGGCGAAGGCGGCCATTTGATAATTGTTTGCATTTAAACGTCAAGCTCGGACATTTCCTGAAACGAGCTGACATTTGAGGATAGCCATGAAGTTTTTGTGCGCCGGTACCGATCTCGCTGAGGCCGGCAGCCGTGGGTTCGACATCGACGGCAACAAACTGTTTGCCGTGCGCCGCAATGGCCAGGTCTATGTTTATCTCAATCGTTGCCCGCATCGCGGCGTCGGTCTGGAATGGCACCCCGACCAGTTTCTCGACCCGAGCAACAGCCTGATCCAGTGCGCCACCCACGGCGCACTGTTTCTGATCGAGGACGGCGAATGCGTCGCCGGGCCCTGCGCCGGGCAATCCCTGACCGCCATCCCCTGCCGCGAAAACGCACAGGGGCTGTGGATAGATGTTTAACCGTGGAGCAAAACGTCCAGCCGCCGGTCGATCACCATCTCTTCGTGGCTCAAGCGCACACCGTAGGCCAACACCTCGACCCCGCACGCCACCGCTTCACGCAGGGCATCCGCGTACGCCGAATCGATTTCTTCGGCCGGTCGCACCGCTTCAATCCCGCTGAGATTGACGCAATACAGCTGCACCGCACGAATACCGTCACGGGCCAGATGCGCCAGCTCGCGCAGATGCTTGGCGCCGCGCTGGGTGACCGCGTCAGGAAACGCCGCCACGTTGGTTCCATCGAAGCCTAACGTGACGCTTTTTACTTCCACGTAGGCCGGACCACTCGGGTATTCGAGGCGGAAATCGATACGGCTTTTTTCCTGACCGTATGCCACTTCGCGTTTAAGCGCGGTGAAGCCGTTCAACTCGCTGATGACACCGGCCTGCAGCGCCTCTTCAACGAGGGCGTTGGCGCGGCCGGTGTTCACGCAGAACAGCCGACCCTGCGGCGTTTCCCCGATTTCCCAGGTGCCGGGCAGTTTGCGCTTCGGGTCGTTTGAGCGACTGAACCACACTTGCCCGCCTTCGACCTGGCAGTTGAGCATCGAGCCGGTGTTCGGGCAGTGCAGGGTCAACAACTCGCCATCGACCGTTTCAACATCCGCCAGAAAACGTTTGTAGCGGCGAATCAACCGCGCCTCTTCCAGAGCCGGATAAAAGCGCATCAGCCTTGCCAACTCTTCAAGCCACGGGCAATACGTTCCACTGCCTCCTGTAAGCGAGGGAGGTTTTGCGTGTAGGCAAAACGCACATGGTGGCTGGCCTGATAACGCCCGAAGTCCAGCCCTGGAGTAAAGGCAACATGCTCGGTTTCGAGGAAATGTCGGCAGAACGCGAAGGCATCACCGCCGAACTGGCTGATATCGGCATACAAGTAGAACGCACCTTCAGGCTCGACGGCGATGTTGAAACCCAATTCGCGCAGTGCCGGCAGAAGGAAGTCGCGGCGGCGGCCAAATTCGGCGCGGCGTTCTTCGAGGATGCTGATGGTGTCCGGCTCGAAGCAGGCCAAAGCGGCGTACTGCGCCATGCTCGGGGCGCTGATGTACAGGTTCTGGGCGAGTTTTTCCAGCTCACTGACGGCCGCATCCGGCGCCACCAGCCAGCCGAGACGCCAACCGGTCATGCCGAAATATTTGGAGAAACTATTGAGGACAAAGGCACTGTCATCCACTTCCAGCACGCTGGCGGCATCGGTGCCATAAGTCAGGCCGTGGTAGATCTCGTCCACCACCAGGTGGCCGTGGCGCGCCTTGATTGCGGTGGATAAACCGGCCAGTTCATCGCGGGTCAGGATGGTACCGGTGGGGTTGGCTGGCGATGCCACCAACGCACCGACGCTGTCGTGATCCCAATGACGTGCCACCAGATCCGGGGTCAGTTGGTAACGCACCTCCGGCCCGACCGGCACCAGTTGCGCCGCGCCTTCGACCAGACGCAGGAAGTGCCGGTTGCACGGGTAGCCCGGATCTGCAAGCAGCCAGTGTTTGCCGGGATCCACCAGCAAGGCACTGGCCAGCAACAGCGCACCGGAGCCACCGGGGGTGATCAGGATCCGCCGCGGATCGATGTTCAAACCGTAACGCGATTGATAGAACCCGGAAATCGCCTCGCGCAGTTCAGGAATACCGCGCGCCGCGGTGTAGCGGGTCTTGCCCGCCGTCAGCGCAGCCTGCCCGGCACGGATGATCGGCTCGGCCGTGGTGAAGTCCGGCTCGCCGATTTCCAGGTGGATCACGTCGTGACCTTCGGCCTGCAGTTCGTTGGCCCGCGCCAGCAGCGCCATCACATGGAACGGTTCGATCGCACGACTGCGCGCACTGTAAGGCTGAGCCATTGGTTTTCCTTCGACGGGGAAAAAGAGACGATTCTACCCATCTGCCGGAACGAGCGAGAACCCGTCGCGGTCACAGCCTCAAGAACGCTGGACTGTAACGATATGCGCGTACGCTCCAGGATTGACTAAAATCAGAGATTGATCAGGTCTCCATCACTGTCAGACATGGCTTGCCAGACTTCTGCAAGCGCCACCCGCCGGGGCCTCGACATCCGGGAGTAGCGCGGGCCGAATTGATCTGGTAAGTTCGCCCGCTTGCAGCCGCAGGGCCGGCAGGTGTCGGTGATGGAGCAATCCTGCGCAATGGATTACAAGAGTAGAGGCGGTCCATTTCATGCCCACCCAAGCAAAGCAACAGCAGCAAGTGACGATCAGCGGCTTCGAACCTTACGTTCCGAAGGAAGGCGAGGAGTACATGGGCGCCCCGATGCGCGCGCACTTCACCAAGATCCTGAACAAGTGGAAACAGGACTTGATGCAGGAAGTCGACCGTACTGTTGATCACATGAAAGACGAAGCGGCCAACTTCCCTGACCCGGCCGACCGTGCCAGCCAGGAAGAAGAATTCGCCCTCGAGCTGCGCGCCCGCGATCGCGAGCGCAAACTGATCAAGAAGATCGACAAGACCCTCGAACTGATCCAGGACGAAGAGTACGGCTGGTGCGAGTCCTGCGGCATCGAGATCGGCGTCAAGCGCCTCGAGGCCCGTCCTACCGCCGATCTGTGCATCGACTGCAAGACCCTGGCGGAAATCAAGGAAAAGCAGGTCGGCAAGTAATCTCGACCTGAATGAAAAACGGAGCGTGCGAACGCTCCGTTTTTGTTTCTGCCTTTTGCCTTTGCCCTTTATGCCTTGCTTTTGTGGGAGGGGGCTTGCTCCCGAACTCGGTGTGTCATTCAACATCAAAGATGTCTGAGCCGACGCTTTCGCGAGCAAGCCCGCTCCCACAGGGGTAATCTGCGCGGATCCTGAAAAGTTATATTGTCCACATGACTGCCAAAACCGCCCCCGCCTACATCGGCCGCTTCGCCCCGACCCCCAGTGGCCATCTGCACTTCGGCTCGCTGGTTGCCGCCCTCGCCTCTTATCTCGACGCGCGCGCGGTCGGCGGGCGCTGGCTGGTGCGCATGGAAGATCTCGATCCGCCCCGGGAAGAGCCCGGCGCGCAGGCGGCCATTCTCAAAGCGCTGGAAAGCTACGGGTTCGAATGGGACGGCGAGATGGTGCGCCAGAGTGACCGGCACGACGCCTACGCCGAAGTCCTCAACAGTCTGTTCAATCACGGCCTGGCCTACGCCTGCACCTGTTCGCGCAAGCAACTGGAGCCGTACCACGGGATTTATCCAGGCTTGTGCCGCAATGCCGGGCATGAGCAGCAAGACGCGGCGATCCGCCTGCGCGTGCCGGAACTGGAATACCACTTCATCGACCGCGTGCAGGGCGAGTTCCGCCAGCATCTGGGGCGCGACGTCGGCGATTTCGTGATTCGCCGCCGCGACGGCCTCTACGCCTATCAACTGGCGGTGGTGCTGGATGACGCCTGGCAAGGCATCACCGACATCGTGCGCGGTGCCGACCTGCTCGACTCCACGCCACGCCAGCTCTACCTGCAAGAACTGTTGGGCCTGCGTCAGCCGCGCTATCTGCACTTGCCATTGATCACGCAGCCGGACGGCAACAAACTCGGCAAATCCTACCGTTCGCCGCCGCTTGAGGCGGATCAGGCCACTCCTTTGCTGCTGCGGGCCCTGCGAGCGCTGGGACAAAACCCCGGTGCAGAGCTGGCCCATGCCACACCCGAGGAATTGCTGAAATGGGGCGCAGCCCACTGGGATGCATCGAAGATCCCGCGCACACTGACCCTGCCCGAAGCGCAACTGCAATGACGACACTTGCAGTGGCGCGCCCATCCGTTACCATCGCCGCACGTTTTCGGGCACGCGCATAAAAAAGAGAGGCCGGGATGTACATCTATCGCTTGGTCCTGCTTCTGGTCGTGGGAATCTATCTGTTTTCACCAGCCATCATGGATTGGTGGATCGACGCCACGGGCGCCTGGTATCGGCCGTATCTGCTCTGGTTGATCCTGATTGTCGTGACCTTCATCCTGCAGAGCCAAAAAGATGCCGATGAGCTTTAGCCTGACCCAGATGATCCTGGTCAGCGCCGCGTACCTGACGGTGCTGTTCGGCGTCGCCTGGATCAGCGAACGGGGCATGATCCCGCGAGCGATCATTCGCCACCCGTTGACCTACACCCTGTCGCTGGGGGTCTACGCCAGTGCGTGGGCATTTTACGGCACCGTGGGCCTGGCCTATCAGTACGGCTACGGCTTTCTCTCCAGCTACCTCGGGGTGTCCGGCGCGTTTCTGCTGGCGCCGGTGCTGCTGTATCCGATCCTGAAAATCACCCGCACTTATCAATTGTCGTCGCTGGCGGATCTGTTCGCCTTCCGCTTCCGCAGCACCTGGGCCGGCGCGCTGACCACGATCTTCATGCTGATCGGCGTACTGCCGCTGCTGGCGTTGCAGATTCAGGCCGTGGCCGACTCCATCGGCATCCTGACCGGCGAGCCGATCCAGAGCCGCGTCGCGCTGGCGTTCTGTGCGCTGATCATTCTGTTCACGATCTTTTTCGGCTCCCGGCATATCGCCACCCGCGAGAAACACGAAGGGCTGGTGTTCGCGATTGCCTTCGAATCGGTGATCAAACTGATAGCCCTCGGCGGTGTCGGCCTCTATGCGCTGTACGGCGTGTTCGACGGCCCGCAACAGCTTGAACTGTGGCTGCTGCAAAACCAGACCGCCCTCGCCGCGTTGCACACGCCGCTGCAGGAAGGGCCGTGGCGCACACTGTTGCTGGTGTTCTTCGCCTCGGCGATCGTGATGCCGCACATGTACCACATGACCTTCACCGAAAACCTCAATCCGCGCTCGCTGGTCAGTGCCAGCTGGGGCCTGCCGCTGTTCCTGTTGCTGATGAGTCTGGCGGTGCCGCTGATTCTCTGGGCTGGCCTGAAACTCGGCGCCACCACTGACCCGGAATACTTCACCCTCGGCATCGGCATTGCCGCCAACAGCAAACCGCTGGCCTTGCTGGCGTACGTCGGCGGACTGTCGGCCGCCAGTGGCCTGATCATCGTCACCACCCTGGCGCTGTCGGGCATGGCGCTGAACCATCTGGTGCTGCCGCTCTATCAGCCGCCGGCCGAAGGCAACATCTACCGCTGGCTGAAGTGGACCCGCCGGGCGCTGATCGTCGCGATCATCATGGCCGGTTTCTGCTTTTACCTGATGCTCGGCGCCGGACAGGACCTGGCCAACCTTGGCATCGTCGCCTTCGTCGCGACCCTGCAATTCCTGCCCGGCGTGCTCTCGGTGCTGTACTGGCCGACCGCCAACCGTCGCGGCTTTATCGCCGGCTTGCTGGCGGGGATTCTGGTGTGGGTGGTGACCATGCTGTTGCCGCTGGTCGGCAACCTGCAGGGTTTCTACATTCCACTGCTGAACATGATCTACGTGCTGGACGACACCAGTTGGCACATGGCGGCCATTGCCTCGCTGGCGGCCAACGTGCTGATGTTCACCCTGATCTCGCTGTTCACCAACGCCAGCCCTGAAGAAGCCAGCGCCGCCGAAGCCTGCGCGGTGGATAACGTGCGCCGTCCGCAACGCCGCGAACTGCACGCCGCCTCGCCCCAGGAGTTCGCCACGCAACTGGCCAAACCGCTGGGCGCCAAGGCGGCGCAGAAAGAAGTCGAGCAGGCCCTGCGCGACCTCTATCTGCCGTTCGACGAACGCCGTCCTTATGCTTTGCGCCGCTTGCGCGACCGCATCGAAGCCAACCTCTCCGGCCTGATGGGCCCGAGCGTGGCGCAGGACATGGTCGAAACCTTCCTGCCGTATAAGGCTGGCGGCGAGAACTACGTAACCGAAGACATCCACTTCATCGAAAGCCGCCTCGAGGACTACCACTCGCGCCTCACCGGGCTGGCCGCCGAGCTCGACGCCTTGCGCCGCTACCACCGCCAGACCCTGCAGGAGCTGCCGATGGGTGTCTGCTCGCTGGCCAAGGATCAAGAGATCCTGATGTGGAACAAGGCCATGGAAGAACTCACCGGCATCGCCGCGCAACGGGTGGTGGGTTCGCGCCTGAGCACCATCGCCAATCCGTGGAAGCAATTGCTGCAAGGCTTCATCAACCTGCCCGATGAACATTTGCACAAGCAGCACCTGGCCCTCGACGGCCAGACCCGCTGGCTCAATCTGCACAAAGCGGCGATCGATGAACCGTTGGCCCCGGGCAACAGCGGCCTGGTGCTGCTGGTGGAAGACCTGACCGAAACGCAGATGCTCGAAGACAAACTGGTGCACTCAGAACGTCTGGCGAGCATCGGTCGACTGGCGGCAGGTGTGGCTCATGAAATCGGCAACCCGATCACCGGTATCGCCTGTCTGGCGCAGAACCTGCGCGAAGAGCGTGAAGAAGATGGCGAACTGACGGAAATCAGCGGGCAGATTCTCGAACAGACCAAGCGCGTGTCACGCATCGTGCAGTCGCTGATGAGCTTCGCCCATGCCGGCAGCCACCAGCACAGCGACGAACCCGTCTGTCTGGCCGAAGTCGCGCAGGATGCAATTGGCCTGCTGGCGCTAAACCGGCGCAACTTCGAAGTGCAGTTCTACAACCTGTGCGACCCCGATCACTGGGTCGAAGGCGATCCGCAGCGCCTCGCCCAGGTGCTGATCAATCTGCTCTCCAATGCCCGCGACGCCTCGCCGCCGCACAGTGCCGTACGGGTCAAGAGTGAAGCCGGCGAACACACGGTCGATCTGATCGTCGAAGACGAAGGCAGTGGTATTCCGCAGAACATCATGGACCGATTGTTCGAACCTTTCTTCACCACCAAGGATCCGGGTGAAGGTACCGGTCTGGGCCTTGCACTGGTCTATTCCATCGTTGAAGAGCATTATGGACAAATCACCATCGACAGCCCGGCTGATGTACAAAGCCAGCGCGGCACCCGTATCCGGGTGACCTTACCGCGTCATGTCGAAGCGACGTCCGCTGTGAACTGAGACCGTCGAGAGTATCGAATCAATGCCGCACATTTTGATCGTCGAAGACGAAACCATTATCCGCTCCGCCTTGCGCCGCCTGCTGGAACGTAACCAGTATCAGGTCAGCGAAGCCGGTTCTGTGCAGGAAGCACAAGAACGCTTCAGTATTCCCACATTCGATCTGATCGTCAGCGACCTGCGCCTGCCTGGCGCCCCCGGCACCGAGCTGATCAAGCTTGGCCAGGGCAAACCGGTGCTGATCATGACCAGCTACGCCAGCCTGCGCTCGGCGGTCGACTCGATGAAGATGGGCGCGGTGGACTACATCGCCAAGCCTTTCGATCACGATGAAATGCTTCAGGCGGTCGCGCGGATCCTGCGTGATCACCAGTCGACGCCTGCCGCCGGCGAAGTGCCTGCCGGCAAAGCAGCCAATGGCAGCGGCAAGTCGTCTGTCGACAACAGCAACGGCGAGATCGGCATCATTGGCTCGTGCCCGCCGATGCAGGATCTGTACAGCAAGATCCGCAAGGTCGCACCGACCGATTCCAATGTCCTGATCCAGGGCGAGTCCGGCACCGGTAAAGAGCTGGTGGCCCGCGCCCTGCATAACCTGTCCAAGCGTGCCAAGGCACCGATGATTTCGGTGAACTGCGCTGCCATTCCGGAAAGCCTGATCGAGTCCGAACTGTTCGGCCACGAAAAAGGCGCGTTCACTGGCGCCAGCGCCGGTCGCGCCGGTCTGGTGGAAGCGGCGGACGGCGGCACGCTGTTCCTCGACGAGATCGGCGAACTGCCGCTCGAAGCCCAGGCCCGTCTGCTGCGCGTGCTGCAGGAAGGCGAGATTCGCCGCGTGGGGTCGGTGCAGTCGCAAAAGGTCGATGTGCGTTTGATCGCCGC
This sequence comes from Pseudomonas sp. YL2, assembly GCF_023063025.1. NCBI lineage: Bacteria > Pseudomonadati > Pseudomonadota > Gammaproteobacteria > Pseudomonadales > Pseudomonadaceae > Pseudomonas > Pseudomonas sp. YL2. The sequence goes on from NZ_JAJSLU010000017.1 coordinate 26,135, forward strand.
GACCCACCGTGACCTCAAGAGCCTGGCGAAAATCGGCCAGTTCCGTGAAGACCTGTATTACCGCCTGCACGTGATTGCCCTGAAATTGCCGGCCCTGCGTGAACGTGGCGCCGACGTCAACGAAATCGCCACCGCGTTCCTCGCTCGCCAGAGTGCGCGCATCAACCGTACCGACCTGAAATTTGCCGCCGATGCCGAACAGGCCATCCGGCACTATTCCTGGCCGGGTAACGTGCGCGAGCTGGAAAACGCAGTCGAGCGCGCAGTGATCCTGAGCGAAAGCCCGGAAATCTCTGCCGACCTGCTGGGCATCGACATCGAGTTGAGCGATCTGGAAGACGACGAGTTCATCGGCTTGCCTGCGCAAACCGCAGGTAACACCAGCAACAGCAGCCATGAGCCGACGGAAGACCTGTCGCTGGAAGATTACTTCCAGCACTTCGTTCTTGAGCATCAGGACCACATGACCGAAACCGAACTGGCGCGCAAACTGGGCGTCAGCCGCAAGTGCCTGTGGGAACGCCGTCAGCGCCTGGGCATTCCACGGCGCAAGACCGGGGTCGCCAGCGAGAGCTGAACGTTACCTGTCGAGTGTGCGCGTAACGCTTGAAGATGTGAAAAAACTGTTACCTCAGTCCTTTCACGTAACAGAAGCCGGGGTTATCGGTAACGAAACCCCGGCTTTTTTTCGCCCCGAGAAAACCGTTATATCGACCTAACCCCTTGTTTTATTGGGCTTCGCAAAAGTTGGCACGGCACCTGCTATATGTTTGGTACAAGAACAATAACAAGCAATGCACAAGACAATAAAAATAAGACGAATCGACTCACGCACAATAAAAACAAGACGGCGAGAGGCGCAGCTAACTGATTCTTTTGGAGAGGCGTTGTATTTGGGGCTAGCCCCACGACCAGGCCGAGAACAACAAAAACTGTCCTAAGACAGAGCCTGTACTGGTTGGATCGCAAGATCACTGCAACACAGCGACCAAAGCAATCCGTTTGCTCTTGGCTCCCGATTGGGAGGGTCATGAAGGAAAAGCTTCATGGCGAGGGCACTCAACAAAAACAAGAAGCCCGAATCAATAATAAAAAGAGCACGCAACTACTTCTGGGGGAGCTTCGGCTCCCCTTGTAGTTTCTTCCCCGCCGCAAAAACCCGCCTCCAAAGCCTTTAGCCTGCGACTTACAGCGCAAATCCGCTGCGTCCTACACCATCCCCCGACTAAATGCTAGAATCTGCGCCCATCATGCGGTCATTCTTTGGTATGGCCGAACATTCCTTCAAACAGTGCATCCCATGCTGAAGAAGCTGTTCCAGTCATTCCGAACTCCCGTGCGTCGTACGCAACACATCCGCAGCACTCCTGAAGTGCTCAACAGCGGCCAACATTCGCTGCAGAAGGGGCAATTCAGCCGCTATGCGGTCAATATCGTCGAACGCTTGCAGGGCGCCGGCTACCAGGCCTATCTGGTCGGTGGTTGCGTGCGTGACATGCTGTTGGGCATCACGCCCAAGGACTTCGACGTCGCCACCAGCGCCACCCCCGAGCAAGTCCGTGCCGAATTCCGCAATGCGCGGATCATCGGTCGCCGCTTCAAACTGGTGCACATTCATTTCGGTCGCGAAATCATCGAAGTCGCGACCTTCCGCGCCAATCACCCGGTCAATGAAGACGACGAGGACAGCAACCAGTCTTCGCGCAACGAGAGCGGGCGGATTCTGCGCGACAACGTCTACGGCACCCTGGAAGAAGACGCGCAACGCCGCGACTTCACCATCAACGCCCTGTATTACGATCCGGTCAGCGAGCGCATTCTCGATTACGCCAACGGTGTACACGACATCCGCAATCACCTGATCCGCCTGATCGGCGATCCGAAGCAGCGTTACCAGGAAGACCCGGTGCGCATGCTGCGTGCCGTGCGTTTCGCCGCCAAGCTGAATTTCGGCATCGAAAAACACACCGTGCAACCGATTCGCGAACTGGCGCCGATGCTGCGCGAGATCCCGTCGGCCCGCCTGTTCGAGGAAGTGCTCAAGCTGTTCCTCTCCGGCCATGGCGCAATCACGTTCGAGATGCTGGTCGATCTGCAGCTGTTTGCCCCGTTGTTCCCGGCCAGTGCCGACGCACTGGAGCACAACCCGGAATACACCCACACGCTGATCAGCGAAGCGCTGACCAACACCGACCTGCGCATCAAGCAGAACAAACCGGTAACCCCGGCATTCCTGTTTGCCGCCCTGCTCTGGCCTGCCCTGCCGGCCCGTGTCTTGCGTCTGCAGGAACGTGGTATGCCGCCGATTCCGGCGATGCAGGAAGGTGCGCACGAGCTGATCGCCGAACAGTGCCAGCGCATCGCTATTCCAAAGCGCTTCACCATGCCGATCCGCGAGATCTGGGACATGCAGGAACGCCTGCCACGCCGCAGCGGCAAACGCGCCGACCTGCTGCTGGACAATCCACGTTTCCGCGCCGGTTACGACTTCCTGCTGTTGCGTGAAAGCGCTGGCGAGCAGACCGATGGCTTGGGCGAATGGTGGACGGATTATCAGGACGCCAACGACAGCGAGCGTCGCGAGATGATTCGCGAACTCAGCGGCAAGGGTGATGACGCCAGCGGCGCGCCGCGCAAACGTCGCCGCAGCAGCGGCTCCAAGCGCAAGCGCGCCGGGGCACCGAGCGCATCGGGCGAATAAGGCATGGAACGCATCTATATCGGCCTGGGCAGCAACCTCGCTGACCCGGCCGAACAATTGCGCAGCGCGCTCAACGCGCTGGGGCAATTGCCGCAGACTTCCCTTGCTGGTGTTTCGGCGTTCTATCAGAGCGATTCACTGCTGCCAGGGCAACCGCGTTACACCAACGCGGTCGCCGCCCTCGACAGTGATCTCGCGCCGCTGGACCTGCTCGATGCGCTGCAATCGATCGAAAACGATCAGGGTCGCGAGCGTTTGGAACGTTGGGGCCCGCGCACGCTCGATCTGGACATCCTGTTGTTCGGCGATCGCCTGATCGACGAGCCGCGGCTGAAAGTCCCGCATTATCAGATTCAGGAACGGGCGTTCGTTCTGTATCCGCTGGCCGAACTGGCTCCCGCAGACCTGCGCCTGGCCGATGGCCGCGCGCTGTCCGATCTGCTCGCCGCCTGCCCCTTCGTCGGCCTCGAACGCTTCCCACACGCCTGACAAAAATCCCCCCTGTGGATGAGGACCTCTGTGGCGAGGGGATTCATCCCCGATCGGCTGCGCAGCAGTCGCAAAACCGGCAAATGCGCTGTAACAGCATTGTTGCATTCTAGGGTTTCGGGGCCGCTTCGCAGCCCATCGGGGATGAATCCCCTCACCACAAAGCTCTGCCGCCACAAGGTTTTTTGTCGGACAAAAAACCCGCCAATCAGCCCCGCCGCGCCGCTGAATCGCATCAGTAACGCCGGTAACACTCCCCTCGTAACAATGCGGTAACACACGCAATTGACTTCCGCTTGGCTCCTCACGACTATAGGCGTCCCGCTGCCGCCAACCCGGCACATACGGGCGCAATCCAGGCCTTATAAGCACGACAAAAGAGCGTGCGCCTGAGTAGACGAAGAATCACGCGCGTTACTCGCAGTAGTTTCCAGAGCGCCTGAACGAGGATTTTTTACATGCCAGCCATCACCCTGACCACGCTCCAGAGCCTCAAGCAGAAAGGTGAAAAGATCACCATGCTGACCTGCTATGACGCGACCTTCGCCCACGCCTGCAACGAGGCCGGTGTCGAAGTGCTGCTGGTGGGCGACTCCCTCGGCATGGTTCTGCAAGGGCACGACAGCACCTTGCCGGTGACCATCGCAGAAATGGCCTACCACACCGCCTGCGTCAAACGCGGCAACACCGACGCCCTGATCCTGGCTGACCTGCCGTTCATGGCCAACGCCACTATCGAACAAACCCTGACCAACAGCGCCACGCTGATGCAGGCCGGCGCGCACATGATCAAGGTCGAAGGCGCGCTGTGGCTGGCGGAGTCGATCCGCCTGCTGGCCGAACGCGGTGTGCCGGTCTGCGCGCACATGGGCCTGACCCCACAAGCGGTGAACATTCTTGGCGGCTATAAAGTGCAGGGCCGCAACGAGAACCAGGCGCGGCAGATGCGTGCCGACGCGATCTCGCTGGAACAGGCTGGCGCAGCCATGCTGCTGCTCGAGTGCGTGCCGAGCGAACTGGCCGCCGAAATCAGCCAGGCCGTGAAGATTCCGGTCATCGGCATCGGCGCCGGTAGCGATACCGACGGCCAGGTACTGGTGCTGCACGACATGCTCGGCCTGTCGATCACCGGCCGCGTGCCGAAATTCGTCAAGAACTTCATGCAGGGTCAGGACAGCATCCAGTCCGCACTGAAGGCCTACGTCAACGAAGTCAAAGGCGTTACTTTCCCTGGGATCGAACACGGATTCTCTGCATGAACACTGTCAAAACCGTACGCGAATTGCGCGCTGCCGTGGCGCGCGCCCGCAGTGAAGGCAAGCGCATCGGCTTCGTGCCGACCATGGGCAACCTGCACAGCGGCCATATCGCGCTGATCACCAAGGCCACCCAGCGCGTGGATTTCGTAGTCGCGAGCATTTTCGTCAACCCGCTGCAGTTCGGCGCCGGCGAAGACCTCGACAAGTACCCGCGCACCCTGGCGGCAGATCAGGAGAAACTGCTGCAAGCCGGCTGTCATTTGCTGTTCGCCCCGACCGTCGAAGAAATGTACCCCGACGGCATGGCCGGGCAGACCCGGGTCAGCGTTCCGCAACTGTCTGAAGGCCTGTGTGGCGCCAGCCGTCCGGGGCACTTCGAAGGTGTGGCGACGGTGGTCAGCAAGCTGTTCAATATGGTTCAGCCGGATCTGGCGATCTTCGGTCAGAAAGACTTCCAGCAACTGGCGGTAATCCGCGCGCTGGTGCATGACCTGAACATGCCAATCCAGATCATCGGCGAACCCACCGTGCGTGCGGCCGACGGCCTGGCGCTGTCGTCGCGTAATGGCTTCCTCAGCGAAGATCAACGTGCCGTGGCCCCGGTGGTCTATCGCACCCTGAGCGCGATTGCCGAGTCGATCAAACAAGGCAAGCGTGATTTTCCGGCGCTGATCGCCGCTCAGGTGCAACAGCTGGAAGCCGCCGGCCTGCGTCCGGATTACCTGGAAATCCGTCATGCCCTGACCTTGCGTCCGGCAACGGCTGAAGACCGCGATCTGGTGATTCTGGTGGCCGCGTTCCTCGGCACCACACGGTTGATCGACAACCTGCACCTGAACCTCGATACCCCGGCTTAAAAAACAGCGCAATACCCCTGTAGGAGTGAGCCTGCTCGCGATGAGGGCCTGACTTTCGACACCTTTGTTGAATGACAGTCCGCTATCGCGAGCAGGCTCACTCCTACAGTGTTTTTCAGTGTTCTGAAATTTGCATTTCAAGCCATATTGCCGCCCCCAAAGCCTTCGGGCACACTGCCCGCCGTTTGCTTCCAACCCGGGAAATCCCTCATGCACGCCATCATGCTCAAGGCCAAACTGCACCGCGCCGAAGTCACTCACGCGGTACTCGATTACGAAGGTTCCTGCGCCATTGATGGCGAGTGGCTGGACTTGTCCGGCATCCGTGAGTACGAGCAGATCCAGATTTACAACGTCGACAACGGCGAGCGCTTCACCACCTACGCGATTCGTGGCGAAGAAGGTTCGCGGATGATTTCGGTCAATGGCGCAGCCGCGCACAAAGCCAAGGTCGGCGACCGCGTGATCATTTGCGCCTACGCCCATTACAGCGAAGCGGAACTGCTCAATTTCAAGCCGCGCATGCTGTACATGGCACCGGGCAATGAGCTCAGCCACACCAGCAACGCCATTCCGGTTCAGGTGGCCTGAGCCGCTTCGACGCGTCACTCCCCTTCCGTTGGTCGGCCCGTTCCCGGTATTGATGTTAAAAAAGTACAGGGAACAGGTCAGAAGAAGTCAAGACAGATCGCAGCGCGAGGTTTACTGTATTCGCCCTGCGTTGAAAAATCGTGTCGACGCATTTGACCCTCGCCCAAACATGGCGTATCGGTCTGTTCTGTGTTCAAAAGGCCGTTCAAGTAAAAAGGAAAACCGCAGCGATGGCGTACTACCGCACTCCTCATGACGTTACCGCTCTGCCTGCCTGGCAAGCGTTGAAAGATCACCGCCAAGCCATGCAGGATTTCAGCATGCGCGAAGCCTTCAACGCCGATCCGCAGCGCTTCAATCAATTCACGCTCAGCAGCTGCGGACTGTTTCTCGATTATTCGAAGAACCTGATCAACGCCGAGACCCGCAATCTGCTGGTGGGTCTGGCCAATGAAGTCGATCTGAAAAGCGCGATCAAAGCGCTGTTCGACGGCGAAATCGTCAACGCCTCCGAAGGCCGCCCGGCGCTGCACACCGCTCTGCGCCGCCCGGTGGGCGACAAGCTATCGGTCAACGGCGTCAACGTGATGCCGGAAGTGCACAAGGTGCTGAACCAGATCACGGATCTGGTCGGCCGTATCCACGATGGCCTGTGGCGCGGTTACACCGAGAAGCCGATCACTGACGTGGTCAACATCGGCATCGGTGGCTCTTTCCTCGGCCCGGAGCTGGTCTCCGAAGCGCTGTTGTCCTACGCGCAGAAAGGCGTGCGTTGCCACTACCTGGCGAACATCGACGGCAGTGAGTTCCACGAACTGACGCAAAAGTTGCGCGCCGAAACCACACTGTTCATTGTTTCGTCGAAATCCTTCAACACCCTCGAAACCCTGAAGAACGCTCAGGCCGCCCGCGCCTGGTATCTGGCTCAGGGTGGTTCGGAAGCCGAGCTGTATCGCCACTTCATCGCGGTATCGAGCAACAATGCTGCGGCCGTCGCGTTCGGCATCCGTGAAGAAAACATCTTCCCGATGTGGGACTGGGTAGGCGGTCGTTACTCGCTGTGGTCGGCCATCGGTCTGCCGATTGCCCTGGCCATCGGCATGTCCAACTTCAAGGAACTGCTGTCCGGTGCCTACACCATGGACCAGCATTTCCAGAGCGCGCCGTTCGAACAGAACATGCCGGTGCTGCTGGCCCTGCTCGGCGTCTGGTACGGCAACTTCTGGGGTGCGCAAAGCCACGCGATCCTGCCGTACGACCACTACCTGCGTAACATCACCAAGCACTTGCAACAGCTGGACATGGAATCCAACGGCAAGAGCGTGCGTCAGGACGGCACCTCGGTGTCGACCGATACCGGCCCGGTGATCTGGGGTGGCGTCGGCTGCAACGGTCAACATGCGTATCACCAGTTGCTGCACCAGGGCACCCAACTGATCCCGGCCGATTTCATCGTGCCGATCGTCAGCTTCAACCCGGTCTCCGATCACCATCAGTGGCTGTACGCCAACTGCCTGTCGCAAAGCCAGGCGCTGATGCTCGGCAAGACCCTGCCGGAAGCCGAAGCCGAACTGCGCGACAAAGGCATGAGCGAAGAACAGGTGCACAAACTCGCACCGCACAAGGTGATCCCGGGCAACCGTCCGAGCAACACCATTGTGGTCGAGCGCATCAGCCCGCGTCGTCTGGGCGCGCTGGTCGCCATGTATGAGCACAAAGTGTTCGTGCAAAGCGTGGTCTGGGGCATCAACGCCTTCGACCAGTGGGGCGTGGAACTGGGCAAGGAACTGGGCAAAGGCGTTTACAACCGTCTGGTCGGCAGCGATGAAACCGTTGCTGACGATGCTTCTACCCAGGGCCTGATCAACTACTTCCGCGGTCGTCACCGCGGGTGATTTGAAAGCAAAACCCACAGGATTTGGATCAACCAGAATCCTGTGGGCAAGCAAATTCCCTTGTAGGAGTGAGCCTGCTCGCGATAGCGGTATGTCTTTAAGCATTGATGTTGACTGACACCCCGCTACCGCGAGCAGGCTCACTCCTACAGTTGTTTTGGGTACACCTGAATTCAATACCAGCCATCAGATTCCTGATGCGGCTTGAACCCTTGGCCCTCTCGGCGCATCTTTATTCTTCGCACAACAAGAATAAGGAACCGTCATGTTCGATATCAGCACGTTCCCCAAAGCCGATGCCGTCCGCCGGGCTGCGCAGTTGAGTCAGGACGACTATAAGCGCCTGTACCGCGAATCGATTGAACACCCCAGCACCTTCTGGGCCGAACAGGCCACGCGCTTCCTCGACTGGAGCACCCCGTGGCAGACCGTCCAGCGCTACGACCTGAAAACCGGTGAAGCGTCCTGGTTTACCGGCGGCCAACTGAACGTCAGTTACAACTGCATCGACCGCCACCTTGCCCAGCGCGGTGAGCAGACCGCGATTCTCTGGGAAGGCGACGACCCTGCCGAATCGGCACAGATCACTTACAAAAAACTTCACCATCATGTCTGCCGCCTGGCCAATGTGCTGAAAAGCCGTGGAGTGAAAAAAGGCGACCGGGTGTGCATCTACATGCCGATGATCCCCGAGGCGGCCTACGCCATGCTCGCCTGCGCGCGAATCGGCGCGATTCACTCGGTGGTTTTTGGCGGCTTCTCCCCGGACTCATTGCGTGACCGCATTCTCGACGCCGACTGCCGCACGGTGATCACCGCCGATGAAGGCGTACGCGGCGGCAAGTTCGTGCCGCTCAAGCACAACGTCGACAAGGCCCTGCAAAGTTGTCCGGACGTCAGCACCGTCGTCGTAGTCGAGCGCAGCCAAGGCAAAGTCGATTGGGTCGAAGGCCGTGACCTCTGGTATCACCAGGCCGTGCGTGACGTCAATGATGACTGCCCACCGGAGCCGATGGACGCCGAAGATCCGCTGTTCATCCTCTACACCTCCGGCAGCACCGGCAAACCCAAAGGCGTGCTGCACACCACCGGCGGCTACCTGCTGCAGGCGGCGATGACCTTCAAATACGTGCTCGATTACCGCGATGGCGAAGTGTTCTGGTGCACCGCCGACGTCGGCTGGGTGACCGGCCACAGCTACATCGTCTACGGCCCGCTGGCCAACGGCGCGACCACGCTGATCTTCGAAGGCGTGCCAAGTTATCCGAGCACTTCGCGCTTTTGGCAGGTGATCGACAAACACAAAGTGAACATCTTCTACACCGCACCGACCGCCCTGCGTGCGCTGATGCGCGAAGGTGCCGGGCCGCTGCAGGAAACGTCGCGCCAAAGCCTCAGATTACTCGGCAGTGTCGGTGAGCCAATCAACCCGGAAGCGTGGGAATGGTATTTCAATGTGGTCGGCGAACAGCGCTGCCCGATTGTCGATACCTGGTGGCAGACCGAAACCGGCGGCATCATGCTCAGCCCGCTGGTCAGTGCGCAACGAATCAAGCCGGGTTGCGCCACGCAGCCGATGTTCGGTGTGCAACCAGTGCTGCTCGACGAGCACGGCAAGGAAATCAAAGGCGCCGGCAGCGGCGTGCTGGCGATCAAGTCGAGTTGGCCGGCGCAAATCCGCAGCGTCTACGGCGATCCGCAAAGAATGGTTGACACCTATTTCAAACCCTACCCCGGCTATTATTTCACCGGTGACGGCGCACGCCGCGACGAGGACGGCGATTACTGGATCACCGGGCGCATCGACGACGTGATCAACGTCTCCGGCCACCGCATCGGCACCGCCGAAGTGGAAAGCGCGCTGGTGCTGCACGACAGCATCGCCGAAGCCGCCGTGGTCGGTTACCCGCACGACGTCAAAGGCCAGGGCATCTACGCCTTCGTCACCCCCATGAACGGCGTCGAACCGAGCGATGAGCTGAAGAAAGAACTGCTGGCCCACGTCAGCAAGGAAATCGGCAGCTTCGCCAAACCGGACCTGATCCAGTGGGCGCCGGCCTTGCCGAAAACCCGTTCAGGCAAGATCATGCGCCGCATCTTGCGCAAGATCGCCTGCAACGAACTCGACAGCCTCGGCGACACCTCGACCCTGGCCGACCCGAGCGTAGTCCAGGGCCTGATCGACAAGCGCCTGAATCAGTAACATTCGTGGCGCGGTCAACCGGCCGCGCCCGTCCACCACCAATGAGTTGTCATGGAATTCATCCGCAGCCGCATCGAAAACCAACTCATGAGCCTGACCGGGCTGTCCCTCGGTCAGCTCGACCTGGAAAATCCCAAGGGCGATCCCGGGCTGTTCGGGCCGAACTCGGTCAGTTGGCAAGTGCATGGCGATTTCAGCAGCATGCTGATCGGCGGCATCAGCGCGTTGTTGCTGCAAGCCCTGCATCCGCTGGCGCTGGCCGGGGTCTGGGACCATTCGAATTTTCGTCAGGACATGCTCGGACGTTTGCGCCGCACCAGTCAGTTTGTCTCCGGCACCACCTTCGGCTCGCGCCGCGACGCCGAATGGCTGATCGACAAAGTGCGCACCATTCACCTGCAAGTGGTCGGTACCGCACCGGATGGCCGGCCGTATGCCGCCAGCGATCCGGACCTGCTGACCTGGGTGCATGTGGCCGAGGTCAGTCACTTTCTTGCCGCGCATCTGCGTTACCGCAACCCGCATTTGTCAGCGGCGGATCAGGATCGTTACTACGCGGAAATCGCCGTGGTCGCCGAGCGCCTGGGTGCGCGGGACGTGCCGAAATCGCGGCAGGCCGTGGCCGACTATCTGCAACGCATGCGCCCGCAATTGCTCTGTGATGAACGCAGCCGCGAAGTTCTGCGCCTGCTGCTCGACGCCCCGGCTCCGAGCGTTCTCGCGCGGCCGTTTGGCGACCTGATGATGAAGGCCGGCATCGACCTGTTGCCGGAGTGGGCCAGCGCCATGTTCGGCATACGGCAGAACCCACTGCAACGCCAGTTGATCCGTGCCAGCGTCAAGCGCAGCGCGCCGATGCTGCGCTGGGCGATGCGCAACGGTTCGGTGCAGCGGGCCAAGCGGCGGATGGGAGTGCTGACCTGAAAAGCTTCGCGAGCAAGCCCGCTCCCACAGGGAATCCATGGTGTAAATCAGCCCCCTTGTGGGAGCGGGCTTGCTCGCGAAGGGCTTAACTCGGTTGCCCGCCAAACTGCTAAACTCCCGCGCCCCCATTCTCACCAGCAAGGCGCACGCATGTCTTCCTTGAATCAGGCGCTGCGCGCCGCCCTCGATAAACGCCAGAACCTGCTCGCTGAGCTGCACAGCCAGGGCACCGATTGCTATCGGCTGTTCCACGGCAGCCAGGAAGGCGCCGGTGGCCTGACCGTTGACCGCTACGGCCCGCAATTGCTGGTGCAGAGTTTTCACCAGACCCTGGAGCGTGACGACCTGCTGCAACTGCACACCATGGTCAATCAGACCCTGGGCTTTGAAACTCTGCTGGTCTACAACGACCGCTCCCGCGGCAACTCGCGCATCGATCGCGAAGACAGCGTCTACAAGGCCGACGACGCCGCGCTGGCGGATCTGGTCGGCCACGAATGGGGCCTGAACTATCGCGTGCGCGGGCGGCATGCCGGGCAGGATCCGCTGCTGTTCCTCGACCTGCGCAACACCCGTGGCTGGGTCAAGGACCACGCCAAGGGCAAAAGCGTGCTCAACCTGTTTGCCTACACCTGTGGCGTCGGCCTGAGCGCCGCTGCCGGTGGTGCGCGTGAGGTGTGTAACCTCGACTTCGCCGAAGGCAATCTGGCAGTCGGCCGAGAAAACGGCCTGCTCAACCCGCAATTGCCCGAGATGCAATTCATCCAGTCCGATTACTTCCCGGCGATCCGTCAGCTCGCCGGCCTGCCGATCAGCCAGCGGCGCGGGCAGAAACTGCCGAGCTATCAGCGCCTCGAACAGCGCCAATACGATCTGGTGCTGCTCGACCCGCCCGCTTGGGCCAAGAGCGCCTTCGGCACCGTCGACCTGCTGCGCGACTATCAGAGCCTGCTCAAGCCGGCGCTGCTGACCACCGCTGACAACGGCGTGCTGATCTGCTGCAACAACCTGGCAAAAGTCAGCATGGACGACTGGCGCGAACAGGTTCTGCGTTGCGCCGAGAAAGCCGGGCGACCGGTCCGCGAATGGAGCGTGATGACCCCGGGCGCGGACTTCCCGTCGCTGGATCAACAGCCACCGCTGAAAACCCTGATCCTGCAGTTGTAACCCTCCTCTGCGGCTGACAGCTGCCCACTGTGGGAGCGAGCCTGCTCGCGAAAGCGGTGTATCAGCCACCAGATAGGGTGACTGATAGAACGCCTTCGCGAGCAGGCTCGCTCCCACAGGGTTTTGTGTTGCTGCAGAACAATCTGAACAATCCTGCCCCCCACGAGGTACTTCGGAACCAGAATCGCGTGCCATACTCCAAGGCACTCCGATTCAGAGATGACGCCGCACATGCCCAAAGGATTGATTCGCGCGATTGGCGCCTTGTTGACTGCTCTGGCTCTCTACAGCCTGCTGGGGTTTCTGATTTTGCCGGGCATCGCCCTGCGCATCGCCAACCAGCAACTGGCGAACTACGCCACGGTGCCCGCGCATATCCAGCGCATCGAACTCAATCCGTTCAGCCTTGAAGTCACCCTGTGGGGGCTGGTCGTCGGTGAGCCGGGCAAGGAGCAAGTCGGCTTCGAGCGGCTGTACGCCAACCTGCAACTCGACAGCCTGTGGACCAAAGCGCTGCACCTGGCCGATATCGAGCTGGACAAGCCCAAGACCGAAATCCTCTTCGCCAAGGACGGCCAGCTCAATCTGCTGGGCCTGTTCAAGATTCCCGCCAGCGAACCGACCCCGGCCGATCCGAATGCCAAGCCGTTCCCGCTGCGCATCGATCGCATCCAGCTGGCCGGTGGCAACGTACATTTCCAGGACGCCCGGCCGAGCGAACCCATCGAGTTTCTCTACGACAAGCTCGATTTCGAGCTGAAAAACCTCAGCACTCTGCCCGAAGACAATGCCGACATGACGCTGGTGGCCGCCGGGCCCGCCGGTGGGCAGATCGACTGGAAAGGCAACTTCAGCCTGATCCCGTTCACCTCCGAAGGCACCTTGAAAGTCACCGACGGCAAGATGAAATCATTCTGGCCTTACGTGCGTGACGCGCTGCCGCTAGTACTCGAAGACGGCGTGCTGAATCTCAGCACCGAGTACAAACTGAATCTGTCGAAAGAAACCGAACTGCTGTTGAACAACGTCGCGGTGAGCATTGCGCCATTCGCGATCAAGGCGCCGGACGGACGCCCATTGGCGAAACTTGAACGTCTCGACGTCAGCGAGACCTCACTGGACCTGGCCAAACAGCAAGTAGTGGTCGGCAAGATCCGCAGCAACAAACTGGAAACCTGGGCCGCGCTCGAAGCCGACGGCCAGCTCGACTGGCAGAAGCTGTTCGCCAGCCAGCCATCGAAACCTGCCGCCAAGGCCGCCGCCGAACCCAAGACCACTCCGGCCGCCGCCGACTCGCCGAAAGAGCCGGCCGCGCCGAGCAAGCCCTGGCAAGTGCTGCTCAAAGACGTCCAGTTACGCAACTACACCGTGCATCTCGCCGACCGTTCGGCCAACCCGCCGGTGGCGCTGGATGTAACGCCGCTGAACATTGATCTGCAGGATTTCGACAGCCTCAACGGTTCGCCCTTCAAGGTCAGGCTCGACAGCGGCTTGGGCAAACAAGGCAAGATCAACGCTGACGGGGTGGTCAACCTCGCGCCGGTCACCGCCCAGCTCAATGTGAAAACCCAGGACATCGACCTGCGCGTTGCACAGTCCTACATCAATCCGTTCATTCGCCTTGAGCTGCGCAGCGGCATGCTCGGCAGCGACCTCAAGGTCAACCTCAAGAGCACCGAACCGCTCGCACTCGGCGTGACCGGGCGCGCGCAGATCGATCAACTGCACACTCTCGACACCCTGAAAACCCGCGACTTCCTCAAGTGGCAGCAAGTGGTGGTTGAAGGCATCAACTATCAACACGGTGACAGCCTGTCGATCGACAAGGTCAACCTGTTCCAGCCGTACGCGCGGTTCATGATCAACGACGACCGCACCACCAACATCGACGATCTGCTGATCCCGCAGCCCGTCGACAATGGTGCGAAAACCGCAGCGGCGAAACCGGCCAGTAAAGACAAACCACTGGGCATTCACATCGGCGCGATTGCGATCAACGACGGCTCGGCCAACTTCGCCGACTTCAGCCTGACGCCGAATTTCGCTACGGCGGTCCAACAGCTCAACGGCCAGATCGGCACCATCGACAGTCGTCAGGCGAAACCGGCCAGCGTCGACATCAAGGGCAAGGTCGACCGCTATGCCCCGGTGACCATCAAAGGCGCGGTCAATCCATTCGACCCGATGGCCAGCCTCGACATCGCCACCAGTTTCAAACGCGTCGAGCTGACTACCCTGACCCCGTATTCCGGCAAGTTCGCCGGTTACCGCATCCGCAAGGGCCGGCTCAACCTCGACCTGCATTACCTGATCACCAAGGGCCAGTTGAAGGCTGAAAACAAAGTGGTGGTCGAGCAACTGCAACTCGGTGAAAAAGTCGACAGCCCGGATGCCGTGAGCCTGCCGCTGAAACTGGCGATTGCCCTGCTCAAGGACGTAGACGGCAAGATCTCCATCGAACTGCCAGTGACCGGCGACCTCAACAACCCGCAGTTCAGCGTGATGCCGATTGTCTGGCAGACCCTGCGCAACCTGATCGTCAAGGCCGCCGCCGCACCGTTCAAGATGATTGGCGGGCTGATCAACGGTGGCGGCTCCGAAGACCTCGGTACCGTGTCCTTTGCTGCGGGCTCAAGCGATTTGAGCAAGGATGCCGAAGCAGCGCTGGATAAACTGTCCCAAGCCCTTAAGGAACGTCCAGCCCTGCGCCTGGAAATCGAAGGCACTGCCGCACAGAGCAGCGACGGCCCGTTGATTGCCGAGCAGCGTCTGGAACGCGAATACCAGTACAACTACTACAAGATGCTCCAGCGCCGTGGCGACAAGGTGCCGGCCCAGGCTTCACTGCTGCAAGTGCCGGACAGCGAGAAAGGCCCGCTGCTCGAAGGCATCTACCGCACCCGTCTGAAAACCCAGCCACCGTCCGAATGGAAGGATCTGGGCAAGGAAGAACGCACGGCGAAAATGCGTGATGGCGTGATCAAGTTCTGGAGTTCCAGCGATGTACTGCTGCGGCAGCTGGGTCAGGAACGCGCCAGCAGCATCAAGGACTATCTGGTCGACAAAGGTCAACTGGCCGATGATCGGGTGTACTTCATCGATGCCAATCTGGGCGAAGCCGAGAGCGATGGCCGAGTGGTGACGCAAATGCACCTGGACGCCGAATGATGAACCACAAGTGGCTGCTTGCGCTGATGCTGGTGCTCGCCGCCAGCCCGGCTCTGGCCTCTGACACGCTGCGTTGTGGCAGTCAGTTGGTCAGCCTCGGTGACCGCGCCAGCGAAGTACTGCAGAAGTGTGGCGAACCGGTGAGCCGCGATGTCCTCGGCTACAAGCGCAGCGCCAACCGCCGCGAAGAATTTCAGGTCGAGGAATGGACATACGGCCCGAGCAACGGCATGTATCAATACCTGCGCTTTGAAGGCAATCGCCTGCGGCAAATCAACAGCAAGCGCGGTAATTGAACCAAAACCTATATCCCTGTGGGAGAGGGATATGCCGGGGAGAAGCTGGGGGGGGGAAATTAAAAGAATGGCGTCGCCACACGCCCCCCCGCGGACGCCC